>NZ_JBHWIO010000058.1:45649-56039 GCF_042732075.1 Kitasatospora sp. NPDC059812 | reverse complement strand
CGGGCGGGCGGCTGTGCCGCCCCCGGCGCCCGCCCCCCCGCCCGAGCGTAGCCCCCCGGCGGCCAGCCGCGCTATAGGAATTCCGTTCTCCGTACGCACGGACGGCCGGCCGCATTTCGGCGGGAATATGGCGGGGTCAAGTCGGAGTAGAGTGTGGCTCGGTTGGGAACAGGGCTTCCCCTCATCCTCACCCGCGAATCGCCGGACGGTCGTCCGGCCGCTGAGACCGGTCGGATGCCTGGGCCGTGAAACATGTCAGGCAGATGTCAGAATTCCCGCGGGGATTTGTAGTAATCCGTCCGCTATGTCCGGCGTGAAATGCCGAATTCCTCCCGCTTTCGCCCGTCCTGCCCCTTGGCGCGGTGCCGGAATTCCCCGCAGCTGACCCTGTTGCAGAGGGCGTCGATCCGGATACATTCAGCCGCGGTCGACGTAATCACCCGCTCACAGGGCGCCGTCAGGCACCCCCGGCGGAGGACTGCGGCGTGCACGGCTGCGCCCAGGGGGGGTTCCCCGGGCCGGCCTTCAAACCAGACCCGGGCCCGCGACCTGCGGGCGCGTGAAGGGCCAGCACAGCACTAGGGGAGTTCGGAATGGCTCAGGGCACCGTCAAGTGGTTCAACGCGGAGAAGGGCTACGGCTTCATCGCGGTCGACGGTGGTGCGGACGTCTTCGTCCACTACAGCGCGATCCAGATGGACGGCTACCGCACCCTCGAGGAGGGCCAGCGGGTCGAGTTCGAGATCTCCCAGGGACAGAAGGGCCCGCAGGCGGACATGGTCCGCGCCGCGGTGTGACCCCCTTCCGACCCCAGGAGCTCGGCGCGGCCCACGGCTGGTGACCACTCGCTTCTCGACGGGCCCGTACGACACGCGTCGTGCGGGCCCGTCGGCGTTCCCCGGCGGGGAGTTGCGCGGGTCGGCGGGAGCGCCCCGGACGGCTCGCGGGATCGCGATTGGGCTTGCACTCGACCACCCGGAGTGCTAATCATTGGCGTTAGCACTCACAGCGTGAGAGTGACAGCGGACCGGGTCGGTGAGGCCCCCGGGAGCGGTAGGGGAAAGGACCCCCGCACACCAGGGCCGTCCGTCGCGGGCACCCCTTGGTCCGAGCAGTCGACCGTGTCCCGGAGGACCACTTCTGATGGCCAAGATCATCGCCTTTGATGAGGAAGCTCGCCGCGGCCTTGAGCGTGGCATGAACCAGCTCGCCGACGCAGTGAAGGTCACGCTCGGCCCCAAGGGTCGCAACGTCGTGCTGGAGAAGAAGTGGGGCGCCCCCACGATCACCAACGACGGTGTCTCCATCGCCAAGGAGATCGAGCTCGAGGACCCCTACGAGAAGATCGGCGCGGAGCTCGTCAAGGAGGTCGCCAAGAAGACCGACGACGTCGCGGGTGACGGCACCACCACCGCCACCGTGCTCGCCCAGGCCCTGGTTCGCGAGGGTCTGCGCAACGTCGCCGCCGGCGCCAACCCGATGGCCCTGAAGCGCGGCATCGAGAAGGCCGTCGCCGCCGTCTCCGACCAGCTGCTGGCCCAGGCCAAGGACGTGGAGACCAAGGAGCAGATCGCCTCCACCGCCTCCATCTCGGCCGCCGACACCCAGATCGGCGAGCTCATCGCCGAGGCCATGGACAAGGTCGGCAAGGAAGGCGTCATCACCGTCGAGGAGAGCAACACCTTCGGTCTGGAGCTTGAGCTCACCGAGGGCATGCGCTTCGACAAGGGCTACATCTCCGCCTACTTCGCGACCGACCTGGAGCGCATGGAGGCGACGTTCGAGGACCCGTACATCCTCATCGCCAACTCCAAGATCGGCTCGGTCAAGGACCTGCTGCCGCTGCTGGAGAAGGTCATGCAGAGCGGCAAGCCGCTCGTCATCATCGCCGAGGACGTCGAGGGCGAGGCCCTGTCGACCCTGGTCGTGAACAAGATCCGCGGCACCTTCAAGTCCGTCGCCGTCAAGGCCCCGGGCTTCGGCGACCGCCGCAAGGCCATGCTCGGCGACATCGCCATCCTCACCGGTGGCACCGTGATCTCCGAGGAGGTCGGCCTCAAGCTGGAGAACGCCGGCATCGACCTGCTGGGCACCGCCCGCAAGGTGGTCATCACCAAGGACGAGACCACCATCGTCGACGGTGGCGGTGACAGCGAGCAGGTCGCCGGCCGCGTGAACCAGATCCGTGCCGAGATCGAGAACAGCGACTCGGACTACGACCGCGAGAAGCTCCAGGAGCGCCTCGCCAAGCTGGCCGGCGGCGTGGCCGTCATCAAGGCCGGCGCGGCCACCGAGGTGGAGCTCAAGGAGCGCAAGCACCGCATCGAGGACGCCGTCCGCAACGCGAAGGCCGCCGTCGAGGAGGGCATCGTCGCCGGTGGTGGCGTCGCGCTGCTGCAGGCCTCGGTCGCCTTCGACAAGCTGGAGCTGGAGGGCGACGAGGCCACCGGTGCCAACATCGTCAAGGTCGCGCTGGAGGCCCCGATCAAGCAGATCGCGACCAACGCCGGCCTGGAGGGTGGCGTCGTGGTGGAGAAGGTGCGCAACCTCCCCGCCGGTCACGGCCTGAACGCGGCCACCAACACCTACGTCGACCTGATCGCCGAGGGCATCATCGACC
Source organism: Kitasatospora sp. NPDC059812 (assembly GCF_042732075.1). NCBI lineage: Bacteria > Bacillati > Actinomycetota > Actinomycetes > Kitasatosporales > Streptomycetaceae > Kitasatospora > Kitasatospora sp. NPDC059812. Next base: position 53,419 of record NZ_JBHWIO010000058.1, on the reverse strand, counting down.
CGGCCAAGGTGACCCGCTCCGCGCTGCAGAACGCCGCCTCCATCGCGGCGCTGTTCCTCACCACCGAGGCCGTCATCGCCGACAAGCCGGAGAAGGCCGCTGCGGCCGCCGGCGGCGGCATGCCGGGCGGTGACATGGACTTCTGATCCTGATCACACCGATCGGATCAGTTGGTTCCTGATCGTGTGGGCGGTCCCCTTCGGGGGGCCGCCCACACGGCGTTCTACCGGAGAATGGACAGATGGCTTCCGACGACATCGAGACCGCGCTGCACAACGCGCGGGCGCTGATCCTGGCCGACCTCACCGCGCGGGACGTGGCGGACGCCGCCGTCGTCTCCCTGGTGGAGCAGGCCGTGACGCACCGCCGCTGGTGGCTGGAACAGTGGCCGGACGGCACCGAGTACGTGCTCGGGCTGGTCGCCCAGGACGTCCAGGACGCGCTGCTGGAGGCGTACGGGCGCTGGCCGCTGTGTACCGCCTGCGCCGCCGACGGGGACCCGCACGCGCTCGGCGTGGAGCCGGAGCTGGGGCCGGAGCCGCACTGGGTGTGCGGCAAGCAGGGTGCGGTGGTCGCGCCGGTGGGGGAGCTCTCCTAGCCAGCTCCTGGCCCGCTCGTAGCCGGCTCGTGGTCCGCGTGGTGGACCGGGCGGCGGGAGTACTGGACCTATAGGTAGGTTGACGATATATGTAGTCGTATGACTGAACGCTCGATGCAGGAGCCGACGCTGCTGCTGCTCACCGCCCTGGCGGACGCCCCGAGACACGGCTACGCCCTCATCCAGGAGATCGCCGCGATCTCCGAGGGCCGGGTCAAGATGCGCACCGGCACCCTGTACGGCGCCCTCGACCGGCTGCTCCAGCAGGGGCTGATCGAGGTCGCCGCGGAGGAGGTCGTGGACGGGCGGGCACGGCGCAGCTACGCGCTGACCAGCGTCGGCCGGGAGGCGCTGGCCTCCGAGGCGGAGCGGCTGCGGGCCGTCGCCACCGAGGCGGAGCGCCGTCTCGCGAACGTCCTGTCGGCGCTGCAGGGAAAGCCGGAGCCGGAGGGGAAGTCGATGATGAGGGGGTTCTTCGCATGACCACACCCATGACCACGCCGACGATGGGGGCGCCTTCGACCGCGCTGCGGGCGGCGCTGCAGTTCTACCCGCCGCGCTACCGCCGGGAGCGCGGCGAGGAGCTGGCCGCGGTGTTCGCCGACACCACGGCGGAGGCCGGCCGCTCGGCCGTCGCCCGCGAGGCGTTCGACCTGGCCGCGTACGGGCTGCGGGTGCGGCTCGGGCTGACCGGCTCCTCGCTGGCCGGGCGGGTGCTCGCGCTGGCCGCGCCGATGGTCGCCGGGGCGCTGGCCGGTGCGGCCCTGGTGCCGTGGGTGAGCGATGCGGAGCGGGCCGCCCATCGGCTGACCTGGGACGACTCGTACCTCACGTACGCCCTGACCATCGCGCCGCCGGTGATCGCGCTGCTGCTCGCGGTGGCCGTCGTGACGGGGCGCTGGACGGCGGTGCGGGTCATCTCGCTGGTCCAGGCCGTCTCCGCGCTGTTCGTGCTGGCGAAGGCCGTCGTGCTGCCGCCGGAATTCGACCTCTGGGGGGTGGGGGACAGCAGCGTGGCCACCATGCCGTTCGTGCTGGGGGCGCTGCTGCTGGCCGCGGCGCCGACGGAGTTGCTGCCCAGGGCCTCCTGGCGTTCCGGCGGGCTGGCGCTGGCCTCGGTCCTCGGGGGCGGGCTGCTGGTGGCGCTCCAGCACTGGGGCGACTCGACCTTCCCGCTGGACATGCAGTGGTTCGCGGTGCTGCTGATCGGGCCGCTGCTGCTGACCTTCACCGCGCTGCGCGGCCGGGTGCTGCCGGCGGCCGTCGGGGTCGCGGTGCTGTCGCTGACGATGTTCGCGGGCCTGTTCAACATCTGGCGCGAGGGCCGCGGGTTCTGGCACGTGCTGCCGATGGCGGCGCCGGTGCTGCTGCTCCTGGTGGCGGCTGCGGTGGCGGTGCGCCGGATCGGGACCGGCGACGGGCTCGGCGGACGGTTCGGCGGGGGCTCCGGGAAGGGGCGCAGCCTGGCGTGACCCGGGGGCTGGGGCGAAGTGCTCGCCGGGCCCGGCCGGATGTGGCAACCTACTGATATGTCTAGACCAATTTTCGAAGTCATCGCGCTGACGCCCCAGGACGCCCAGGCTGCCGAGTCGGGCGGCGCCGACCGGCTCGAACTGGTCACCGACATGGCCGCGGACGGGCTCACCCCGCCCGTCGAGGACTTCGCCCGGATCCGGGCCGCCGTCGACATCCCGCTGCGCGTCATGCTCCGGATCCAGGACGGCTTCGCGCCCGGCGGCCTGGACGAACTGGCCGCCCGGGCCGCCGCGTTGCGGGCCGAGGGCGCCGAGGAGTTCGTCTTCGGCTTCCTCCACGCCGACGGTGCCGTCGACCTGGCCGCCACCGCCGCCGTCGCCGAGGCGGTGGCCGGCTGCCGCTGGACCTTCCACCGGGCGATCGACCACAGCGCCGACCGGGCCGCCCTGCGGGCCGGCGGGGGGGGGGGGGCGGGGGGCGCGCCCCCCCCCCCCCCCCGCCCCCCCCCCCCCCCCCCCCCGCGGGGCGGGGGGGCCCCCCCCCCCCCCGCTGCCCGGGCTGGACACCTTCCTCACCTCGGGCGCGGCCGCCGGGGTCGACGCCGGGCACGAGGTGCTGCTGGCGGACCTGGCCCGCGCGGGCGAGCCCGGGTACGGGCAGCGGATCCTGATCGGCGGCGGCCTGCGGGCCGAACACCTGAAGGGGCTGCGGGCCGAGGGCTTCGACGGCTTCCACGTCGGCGGCGCGGTGCGGGCCGACGGCTGGCGGACGCCGGTGGACGCGGCCAAGGTCGCCGAGTGGCGGGCGCTGATCGACGCCTGAGCGCGCGCGGCGGGCGGGGGGCCGGTCCCGGTGGGGCCGGCCCCCGCTGCCCGGTTCCTCAGTGCAGCTGCGCGGGCAGCGGCTCGCCGTGCAGCACCGTCAGGCCGGAGACGGCACGGGTGAGCGCCACGTACAGCCGCCGTAGGCCGGTCCGCTCGTCCGGCTCGCCCGCGACCACCGCGGCCGGCTCGTCCAGCACCACGTAGTCGTACTCCAGGCCCTTGGCCAGCGAGGCCGGGACGAGCGTCAGCCGGGCCTCGGCGCTGGTCTCGGCGCCGGGGGACAGGTACGGCAGGCCGGCCGCGGTCAGCGCCTCGGCGAGCGCCGGGATTCGGGCGTCGGCGGCGATCAGCCCGGTCGAGCCCTCGTGCTCCAGCGCCTCGCGGCAGGCCGCCAGGACGGCGGGCACGGCCTCCCCGTCCGGGAGGCGGCGGATCGTCAGCGAGCCGGGGGCGTCGCGCACGGAGGTCGCCGGGGCCAGGCCCGGGGCGATCGCCGGGAGCAGCCGGGAGGCGTACGCGATGACCTCCTCCGGCACCCGGAAGCCCTTGGTCAGCTCCTCGACGTGGGCGTCCGGCTTGCCCAGGTGGCGCAGCGCGTCCGGCCAGCTCGCCGTCGCCCACGGGGTGGTGCCCTGGGCGAGGTCGCCGAGGACGGTCGCCGAGCCGGTCGTGCAGCGGCGGCCGACCGCGCGGTACTGCATCGGGGAGAGGTCCTGCGCCTCGTCCAGCACCACGTGCCCGAGCGAGGGGGTGCGCTGCACCAGGTCCGTCGCCTCGTCGACCAGGACGGCGTCGGCCTGCGTCCAGCGGGCCGTCTTCACCGAGCGGCCCGGCTTGGGCCACAGCACCGCCTGCTGCTCCTCCGGGGTCAGCACGCCCTCCGCGCAGGCGGCCAGGAACTCCGGGTCGGAGAGCAGCCGCAGCACCAGCTTCGCCGGATCGACCGCAGGCCAGCACTCCTTGGCCACCGCCTTGACCGCGGCGTTGCGGGCCACCGCGTCCTGCACCCGGTCGTCGGGGGCCTCGCCGGACTGTTCCATCTTCAGCAGCACGGTGTGCGCGATCCGCTGCGGCAGGGCGTCCCTGGCGGCGCCGTAGCGCACCTCGCGGCCCTTCAGCTCCTCGATGATCGCGGCGAGTTCGTGCGCCTGGACGCGCCAGCGGCGGGAGCCGCGGACCACCACGCAGGGCTCGGTGGGCAGCGCGATGCCCGCGCGCACCGCCCGGCGCAGCACCTCGGCCATCCGGGCGTCGCCCTTCAGCCGGGCCGCCTGCGGGTCGTCCTCGCCGCGCACCTCGACGTGCCCGACCAGCTGCTGCACGGTCGCCTGGGCGACGTCCAGCTCGCCCAGGGCCGGGAGCACCTGCTCGATGTAGGAGAGGAAGGCGTTGTTCGGCCCGATCACCAGCGTGCCCGTCCGGGCGAGGCGCTCACGGTGCGCGTACAGCAGGTACGCGACGCGGTGCAGGCCCACGGCCGTCTTCCCGGTGCCGGGGGCGCCCTGGACGCAGATGGTGCCCGTCACGTCGGAGCGGACGATCTCGTCCTGCTCGGGCTGGATGGTGGCGACGATGTCGCGCATCGGGCCGACACGGGGCTTCTCGATCTCGGCGGCGAGCAGGGCGGAGGCGGTGTCCGCCTCCGCCGGGTCGCTCAGGTGCTCGTCCTCGTAGGCGGTGAGCTCGCCGGCGGTGTAGCCGAAGCGGCGGCGGCGCTCGACGTCCAGCGGCTCGGTGCGGGTGGCCCGGTAGAACGGCTGGGAGACCGGCGCGCGCCAGTCGATCACCATCGGGTCGCCGTCGGCGTCGTGGACGTGCCGGCGCCCGATGTAGAAGTTCTCGCCGCCTCCTCCTTCGCTCAGCTCCTCGCTGATCGCGTGCAGGTAGTCCAGGCGGCCGAAGAACAGCGGGGTGTGCGAGAGGTCGGCGAGGGCGGCGATCCGGGCCTCGATCTGGTTCTGGAGGACGGCGGCGGACACCCAGGTGCCGGTCACGTCGCGCAGGTCCAGCGACTGGACGTCCTCGCGCATCGCTCGCAGCGCGGACCGGGACGCGGCCAGGTGGTCGCGTTCGCGCTGGAGGGGGTCGGTGGTGGGGGTGGCGGGCACAGCGAACCTTCCCGGCTGCGCCGGAACCGGGCGCAGCGGATCGATGGAGCTCACGGTGGGTACGGCCGACCGGTTGCCGTGCGGTCGGCGCCTCCCCCGGCTGCCTGCGCGACTTCAGCAGGTACCACGGTTCGGGAGGGGGCAGACGGACGATCCTAGACCCGTGCGGCCCGGGGTTCCAGCCCCGCAGGTCCCGGGCCCGCAGGTCCCAGCCCCGCAGGTCCCGGGCCCGCAGGTCCCAGCCCCGCAGGTCCCGGGCCCGCAGGTCCCGGGCCCGCAGGTCCCGGGCCCGCAGGTCCCGGGCCCGCAGGTCCCGGGCCCGCAGGTCCCGGGCCCGCAGGTCCCGGCCCCCGTACGACCCGGAGGACGCGCACCGCGGCGGCACCGCCCCGGGCACCGCCGCGCGCGTGGTCCTCCTCGGGCGCGACGGTGTCCGGGGCCGGGGTGCCCTGCCGCACGCCCTACAGCACGTCGTCCGCGTCGATGATGCGGTACGCGTAGCCCTGCTCGGCCAGGAAGCGCTGCCGGTGGGCGGCGAAGTCCTGGTCCACGGTGTCCCGGGCGACCACCGAGTAGAAGTGCGCCGAGTGGCCGTCCGCCTTCGGGCGCAGGACGCGGCCCAGGCGCTGGGCCTCCTCCTGGCGGGAGCCGAACGTCCCGGAGACCTGGATGGCCACGGTGGCCTCGGGCAGGTCGATCGAGAAGTTCGCGACCTTGGAGACCACCAGGACGCCGATCTCCTTGTTGCGGAACGCCTCGAACAGCTTCTCGCGCTGGGCGTTGCTGGTCTCGCCCTTGATCACGGGCGCGTCCAGCACCTCGCCGAGCTCGTCCAGCTGGTCGATGTACTGGCCGATGACCAGCGTCTGGTCCTTCTCGTGCTTCTTCACCAGCGCCTCCACCACCCGCCGCTTGGTCGCCGTGGTGGCGCAGAAGCGGTAGCGCTCCTCGGGCTCGGCGGTGGCGTAGGCCAGGCGCTCCGAGTCGGTCAGGGTGACCCGCACCTCGCAGCAGTCGGCGGGCGCGATGTAGCCCTGCGCCTCGATCTCCTTCCACGGCGCGTCGAAGCGCTTGGGCCCGATCAGGCTGAACACGTCGCCCTCGCGGCCGTCCTCGCGCACCAGCGTCGCGGTCAGGCCCAGGCGGCGGCGGGCCTGGAGGTCGGCGGTGAACTTGAACACCGGCGCCGGCAGCAGGTGCACCTCGTCGTAGACCACCAGGCCCCAGTTGCGGGCGTCGAACAGCTCCAGGTGCGCGTAGGCGCCCTTCCGCTTGGTGGTCATCACCTGGTAGGTGGCGATGGTGACCGGGCGGATCTCCTTGCGCGTCCCGCTGTACTCGCCGATCTCCTCCTCGGTGAGCGAGGTGCGCTTGACCAGCTCGTGCTTCCACTGGCGGGCCGAGACGGTGTTGGTGACCAGGATCAGCGTCGTCGACTTGGCGTGCGCCATCGCGGCCGCGCCGACCAGCGTCTTGCCGGCGCCGCAGGGCAGCACCACGACGCCCGAGCCGCCGTGCCAGAAGCCCTCGACGGCCTGTGCCTGGTACGGGCGCAGCCGCCAGCCGTCCTCGTCCAGCTCGATCGGGTGCGCCTCGCCGTCCACGTACCCGGCGAAGTCCTCGGCCGGCCAGCCGAGCTTGAGCAGCACCTGCTTGATCTGGCCGCGCTCGGAGGGGTGCACCACCACCGTGTCCGGGTCGACCCGGGCGCCGACCAGCGGGGCGATCTTCTTGGAGCGCAGCACCTCCTCCAGCACCGGCCGGTCGGTGGTGGCGAGCACCAGCCCGTGCGTCGGGTGCTTGAGCAGCTGGAGCCGCCCGTAGCGGCCCATGGTGTCCGCCACGTCCACCAGCAGTGCGTGCGGCACCGGGTAGCGCGAGTACGTCACCAGGGCGTCGACCACCTGCTCGGCGTCGTGCCCCGCCGCCCGCGCGTTCCACAGCCCGAGCGGCGTCACCCGGTACGTGTGCACGTGCTCGGGGGCGCGCTCCAACTCGGCGAACGGCGCGATGACGCGGCGGCACTCGGCGGCCTTGGGGTGATCGATCTCCAGGAGAAGAGTTTTGTCGCTCTGGACGATGAGCGGTCCGTCGTTCACGCGGGGAAGCCCTCCACTGGCTGACAGGCTGGATTGACGCAGACCCTCCAGTGTCGCGCATTGCGCGGCGAACGTGAGCGGGCCCCTTCCAAACGTGATCGGGCTTCTTCCATTCGTACGGGTGACCGCGCCCGCGACCGCGACCGCGCCGGTACCCGCGCCCCGGGCGACGGCTCCGGGTGACCACGGTGCGCATCGCTCGTTGAGCCGGGCATGAAGAAGTCGAAGCGCGTTCTCACCGCTCTCGCCCTGATGGGCACGGCCTTCGCGGCCACCGCCTCGTCCGTCGGCTCCGCGCACGCCCTCGCGGGGATCGGGGAGGGGCCCGGCGGGCTGCTCGCCGCGCCCGGATTCCTGATCGCCGACCAGGTCGGCGGAGGCTCGCTGCCGGTCGGGCAGGGGGAGATCGGCAGCCTGGCGGACAAGGCCGTCAAGGAGAAGATGAAGGAGTCGCAGGGGCACTGAGCCCGGCCCTGCCGCCGGGGTTACTCGTCGAGTTCCGCGACGCCGGTGATGCGGTGCAGGGCGAAGGTGCGGAGCTCGTCGGCGTGGTGGGGGGGGGGGGGGGGGGAGCCCCCCGCCCACCAGAAACCCGCGGCGGTAACCAAACGGGGGGGCGGGGGGGGATAAGAAAAAAAACACCACCAACCACCACACAAACAGAG
>NZ_JBHWIO010000058.1:0-45639 GCF_042732075.1 Kitasatospora sp. NPDC059812 | reverse complement strand
ATCACCTGTTGCTTGGGGGGGGGCTGGTCTTGTTTTTTAACCTCCCCGGGGGGGGGGGGGGTCGGGGGGGGGGGGGGGGGGGGGGGGGGGGGTGGGGGGCGCCCCCCCCCCCCCCCCCCTTGACCGGGTCGATGATCCGCTGGCTGGCGATGCCCTCGGCGTTGAGGTAGCCGATCCACATCCGTTCGCCGAGCAGGACGGCGGTCTGCAGGGCCGCGAGGGTCTCGGCGGCGGCGGTGCGGGGCAGCTGGCGCGGGTCGGGGGTGGAGTCCCGGCGGTTGACGGTGGCGGCGCGGTCGCCGGCCCGGATGGCCTTGATGGCGGCGGCGAGCAGGGTGTCGTCGGGGGTCGGCGGGCCGTCCGGGACGGGCGCGGGGGCGGTGCGGGGCGGGGTGCGGTGGCTGTCCTGGCGGGTGATCAGCACGTCGCCCTCGGCGGACTCGGCGGCCGGGGCGTAGCCCATCGTGCGCAGGGCGGCGAGCAGGACGTCCGGGGCGGCCTGGGCGGCGAGGACGGTGGGGGCGAGCAGCCGCAGCCGCAGGTCGGCGGAGCGGCGGTCGGCGAGGACCTCGTTCAGCAGGGACGGGTCGTCGCAGCGCAGGTAGGAGGAGGCGGCGCCGACCCGCAGGATGCCGTGCCGGCGGGCGACGTCGTCGATCAGGTAGCCGAGCGGCTGCGGGACGGGCGTCCGGGAGTGCTGCTCCAGGAAGGCCCGCAGGTCGGCGGCGGTGCGTCCGGCGTCGAGGGCACGGCGCACGGACACCGGGGTGAAGCGGTAGACGGTGGCGCCGCCCTTGGATTCGATGTCGGCGCACAGCGCGAGGGCCTGGGCGAGCGGGGTGAGCAGCGGGCCGGGGGCGATCGCGGTGAGGTCCGGTTGCAGGATCACGTGGTCGAGCGGCTGCGGCAGCAGCGGGGCGAGCACCTCGGCCGGGTCGGATTCTGCGGTGAGCAGGGCGCGGGCGGGGGCGGCGAGGGCGCCGCGGCCGGTGACGCCGAGGAGTTCGGCCTCGGCGAGGGTCCAGGCGGTGAGGTCGTCGCGCAGCTCGTGGCCGTCCGGGCCGGTCGGGCCGCCGCGCAGCGGGCGCTGCCAGCGCAGGGTGGGCAGGAGCTCGGCGGCGGTGGCGGGGGTGCCGGGCGGGAGTTCGGCGAGCAGCGCGAGGGTGGCGCGGCGGACGGACGGGGCGAGGGTGCGGTCGAGCTCGGGCCCGAGTGCGGCGCGCGGCTTGCCCTTGCCGTCCGGGGTGCCGGTGAGGGCGGGGACGCGGGTGGCGGCGAGCCAGGCGGCGGCGAGGACGGACCAGCGTTCGGCGGTGTCCCGCTGGAGCCAGCCGTCGTAGGCCGGGGTCGGGGCCCAGCGTTCGTCGGCCTCGCCGTCGGGGGCCAGCAGCCCGGCGGCGTAGGCGAGTTCGAGCCAGAAGGCGGCCTGCTGCTCGGTGGTCTCCAGGGCCTGCGCGGTGCGCTTGAGGTCGCGGATGCCGAGGCCGCCGGCGCGCAGTGTGGGCGGTGGGGTGAGGCCCCAGGTGTCGAGGAGTTCCTCGACGGTCTTGACGGCGGTGTGGGCCTGGCCGGCCGCCGCGCCGTCCACAGCCTGTGGATCGCGCGGGGCGGCGGCCGGGGCGGGCTCGGGCTGGACCGGCTCGACGGCGCGGTGGGTGCGGCCGCCGCGCAGGTGCAGGGCCAGTTCGCGCGGCAGGATGACGCTGCCCGGCCCGCTGGGCAGCAGCAGCCCGCGGGCGAGCAGCCACTCGACGGGGCTCTGCGCGTCCTCGGCGGTGACCGGGCGGGTGGCGTCCGGGACGGTGCCGGTCGGCGGCCCCCAGACCAGCCGCTCCAGCAGCCGCAGCGCGGCCTCGGGGGCGGTGTCGAGCAGCGCCGCGCAGCGGGCGCGGTCGTTCAGCAGGGCGGCGAGCGCGTCGACGGCGGTGACCGGGTCCGGGGTGGCGGGCTGTCCGGCGGAGGCGAGCAGCTGTTGCAGCCGGGCCGGGGACATGCCGACGGTCGCGTCGGAGAGGGTTGGGCCGAGGCCGGTGCGGCCGGGGTTGGCGGCCGTCGGGGCGAGTGCCTCGCGGACGGCGAGGACCAGCCGCAGGCCGTTGTCCGGGCCCCAGAGCAGGGACCGGTCGCGCAGGGTGGCGATGGCCCGGGGGAGGGCGGCGGCGACGGCGGACCGGTCGGCGGGCGTCAGCGGGGTCGCGCCGGGGTGCGGCTTGACCTTGGCCGGGCCGGTCAGCAGGGTGCGGACGGTGGCCAGGCCGGTGCCGTCCGGGGCGGTGGCCAGGACCTCGGCGACCTGCAGGGTGAAGCGGTCCAGGCGCTCCAGGGCGCGCAGCGCCGAGGCGCGGGAGGAGAGCCGGGCGGACAGCTGGGTGAGGTCGCCGGGGACGGGGTTGAGCAGGTCGGGGCGGGAGCGGAGCAGGGCGGCGAGCGCGTCGTCGGGGCGGGCGCGCAACTCCTCGGCGAGGGTGCGGGGGCCGGCGGCGGACCTGCCCTGGCGTTGAGGGCCCTGCTGTGTGGTCATTCGACCTAGGTTAGTCGGGCGGGCGGACGGCGGGGTGTCCGTGCGGCGGCCCGTGGTGGACCGGTCCTCAGGACTCGCGTGGGCGGGGGCGGGGTGGGTAGCGTCACGGCCGAGGGTGGTTCGGTGGGCCGGGGTTCGGGCGCGAGGCGGGGTGTCGGTGATGACGGACGGCGAGTGGTGGCGCAGGAGCGGGCCGTGGAGCGGCCGTTCGGGGGGCGGGGCGGGGGCCTCCGGCGGGTCTGCCGGGGCCGGTGCTGCCGGTGACAGGGGCGGTTCGGGCGGTCCGGGTGCGTCGGGTGGGTCCGGGGCCTCCGGTCCGTCCGGCGCCTCCGACGGGGACAGCGTGTACGACACGGCGGCGCCGGGCGGCGGGACTCCGTCGGTGCCGCTGGATCCGCCCCGGACGCCGCGCGCCCCGGGGGCCGGGGCGCCGCCCGTACAGCTGGACAAGTCGCGTTTCGACGGGCCCGAGGACGATTCGGACTCCATCCCGCCGCCCCAGGTGTACAGCTCCGGCGCGAACGGCTGGGATCTGGTGCTGCTCAACTTCTCGGACTCGCCGCAGGCTCCGCCGAAGCCGATCCCTGAGCAGCGCGCCGGGGGCGGGGCGGGAGCGGCGGGTGCGGCGGGCGCGCAGGCTGCCGATCCGGCGGGAGCTGCGGCGGGGGCGGCTGCGGCGGCTTCGGGGAAGGGGAAGAAGCTGCGCAAGGCCAAGGGGAAGGCGGCCGCCGCGGGGAAGGCGAAGGCGCAGCCGGCCGTCCCCGCCGGCCAGGCCGGTGCCGATGCGGGTGCGGGTGCGGGCGCAAGTGCAGGTGCAGGCGTCGGGGTTCGGCGGCCGTCCCTGCTGGTCCTGCTCTCCTGCGGGCTGCTGATCGGCGGCGCCGCCATGAGCTTCTTCCCGGCCATGCTGGTGGGCTGGGCCCTCGGCTACCTGTCCCGCCAACTCTCCGACCTGATGCGAAAGTTCGTCATCCTCGGGATCCCGCTGATCACGATGAGCGCGGCCACCCTGCACGCCATGCAGGCCAAGCCGGGCGCCCAGGGCGGCGCGGGCGTGCAGGCCGGTGCGCAGTTCAGCCAGATCAGCTGGTCGGCGGCCCCGGGCGTGCTGCGCCTGTCGGCGGTGCTGTCGGCGGTGGTGCTGCTGCTGTTGAGCCTGCGCCGTCGTCCGCCGCAGCAGGGCTGAGGCCCGGGACGAGGGCGGCGAAGCCGGTGCAGAGCAGTCGGATGCTCTGGGTGAACTTCTCGTCCTGGCTGATCCGGGGGATCAACTCGCCCATGATCAGCGGGAACTGCGCGCACAGGTCGGCGTAGAGCTCGGCGCTGACGGGTGGTGGGGCCGGTGGCTGGTTCTGTTCCTGGAGGACGAAGCCGGTGACGTGGCTGAGCAGGATGTCGGCGGCGATGCCGCAGTGGACGGTGGGCAGGCCGGCGTCGAGGAGGGTGCGCAGCAGGCGTTCCATCAGGGAGAGGCCGCCGGAGCTGAGGACGCCGGGGCTCTCGGCGAGGAGCAGTGCGCCGCCGGGGTGTTGCTGGATGCTGCGGCGCAGGGTGGTGGCCTGGGCTTCGACCCGGTCCCGCCAGGTGGCGTCGGGGCCGAGGGCGGCGAGGGCTCCGGTGCCGGTGTCGTAGGCCTGCCGGCAGACGCGGTCGGCCATCAGGGTGAGCAACTCGTCCTTGCCGCGCACGTGGTAGTAGAGGCTGCCGGCGTGGGCGTCGAGGCGGTCGGCGACCTGGCGCATGGACAGGTTGTGGTAGCCGACCTCCGCGAAGACGGCCATGCCCGCATCGACGATGCGCTCCTTGGTGAGCTTCATGGCTCCACCGTACAACGTTTTCAAACACCGTTCGAAAGCTGTGCTAGCTTTGCCCTGCCCGGTTTTCGAACGGTGTTGGAATGCAATGGGGGAGGGGCAGTCATGGGGGCGATCCTGTTCAACGTGACCACGGCCGCGCTGATGGTCATGATGGTCAACTGCGGGCTCGGCGTGGTCGGCCGGGACACGCTGCGGGGGCGGCCGACCCCGTGGGCGGCGGTCGCCCTGACCGCGCTCGCCGTCGGCGGCGTGCTGCTCCAGCTGCTCTGGTCCGGCGCCATGGACGCGCTCGACGCCGACCCCGCCAAGTCCGGCTGGTGGCGCGAGTTCACCTCGGTCTTCCTGCAGAACGGCGGCCTCGGCGGCGGCCTGTGGAACCTCGCCACCCTCGCCGCCGTCGCCGCGCTCGCCCAGCGGTACTGGGGCGGCCCGCTCACCCTCGCCTTCTTCCTCGCGGGCATCCTGCTGCCCGGCCGGATCGACGACCTGCTCGGCTTCGGCGACGGCCCCAGCACCGACCCCCGCAACTTCGCCGGCAGCTCCGGCGCCACCTACTTCCTCGGCGCCACCCTGGCCCTCGCCTTCCTCACCCGCACCCGCCTGCCCAAGGAGCGCGCCCTGGCCGTCGGCGTCCCGGTGCTGGGCCTCGCCATGTGGCTCGCCCAGGACAACGGGCACGGCCTGGTGGCGGTCTACGGCTTCGCCCTCGGCGCGGCGGCCTGGGCGGTTCGCGGCCGGCTGGCGCGACGGTAGCCGGGGCCGCCGCGATCCGACCCGCCGGGCTGGGCGATCCGGCCCGGCGGGTCGGACCGCTTGGCCCCGCTTGGTCCGGCGTGGCCCCGCTTGGCCCGGCGGCGGATCGCTCAGCCCCTCAACCCCCCAGCCCCTCAGTCCGGCGGCGCGGTGCGCCCCAGCCGCTCAGCGGGCGAAGCCCGCCAGCAGCTCCCGCGGGTCGAAGGTCACCCGGATCCGGGTGATCCGCCCGTTCTCCACGTGGCTCCAGTTCGCCGTCGGCGCCGGCGGTGCGACGCTCGTGTGCAGGTCGAACCAGGTGATCACGTCGTCCCCCTCGACCACTCGGGCGTGCACCTCGATCTTCTCCAGGACCTGCCCGAGCCCCTTCAGCCCGGCCAAGGCGTTCTCCACCCCCGACACCGTGGCCAGCGGCCCCACGAAGTCGACGTCCTCCGCCAGCAGCCCCCGCAGCGTCTCGAAGTCGCCCGCCTGCCAGGCCGCGAAGTAGGTCTCGGAAATCTCACGCGCAGTCTTCGTCGTCGTCATGCCTCCATCCTCCCGAGCACTCCGCCATCCGTCCAACAGATGGATCAGATCCCAGCTATCATCATTGATTATGGAGATGCACCAGCTGCGCTACTTCGCGGCCGTCGTCGACGAGGGCTCCTTCACCGCCGCCGCGACCCGCCTGCACGTGAGCCAGTCCGGCATCAGCACCCAGGTCGGCAAGCTGGAACGCGAGTTGGGCCAGCTGCTCCTCGACCGTTCCGGCCGCCGGGTCCGCCTCACCCCCGCCGGCGAGGCCGTCCTGCCGCTGGCCAAGGACGCCCTCGCCACGCTCGAAGCCATTCAGCACACCGCCGCCGAGTTCGCCGACGCCGTCCGCGGCCGCGTCCGGCTCGGGATGATCATGGGGTGTGCGATCCCGCCGTTCCTCGACGTCGTCGCCGACCTCGGCCGCACCCACCCCGGCATCGAACTGAGCCTGCACGAGGGCCACTCCGAGCTGCTCCAGGCGCAGGTCCTCTCCGGCGCCCTCGACCTGGCGCTGATCGGTTTCGCCAAGGAGGCCGGCCCCGGCCTGGACGTCACCGTCGTCGTCGACGAGCCGATCGCCGCCATCGTCCCTGCCGGCCACCGCCTGGACCGCCCCTCCCTCCGGCTCGCCGACCTCGCGTCCGAGAAGATCCTCTGCCTCTCCCCGGGCACCGGCATCCGCGCCGCCTACGAGCACTCCTGCCTGCAACTCGGCCTCGATCCGCGGGTGGACATCGACGCCAGCTCCCCGGCCACGCTGTTCCGGCTCGCCCAGCGCGGGGCCGGCGTCGCCGTCCTCAGCCCCTCCTCCGCCGCCGGCGAGGGCCTCCGGACCGTCCCCGTCGCCGATGCGCCGGTCCGGGCCCGCCTCGGCCTGGTCGCCCGACCCGGCCAGCACTCGCCGGCCGTGCGCCTGCTGCACGCCCGGCTCCGCGCGTCCCTGCGGGCGACGGGCTGAGGGCCTGACCGGCTAACCGGCTGAGCACCCAGCCGCTCAGCCGCTCAGCCGCTCAGGCGTTCCAGCGCGGATCGCGCCCGGAGGCGGCCAGCGCGCGGTCCAGCGCCGGGGCGCCGTCCGGCACCGCCACCGGGGCGGCGAACCCGCCGTACTGGCGGTACAGCTCGGCGTTCTCCTCGACGACCTCCAGCACCAGCTGCGCGAGCTCCTCGTCGATCCCGATCGGACCGCCGGTCGCCCGGGTGACGTCCCAGCCGTGCAGGACGAGCTCCGCGATCAGCATCCGGGCGACGCCCTCCGCCGGTGCCGGGGAGCCGCCGAGGTCGACGTCCCCCGCCCAGGCGGCCGGGTCGGCCCAGGCCTCGACGGCGCGGTCCAGCTGGGCCGCGTAGGCGGCGGGCCAGCCGGGGTCGGCGGTGAAGTCGTGGTCGACCAGCGCCTTGGGCAGTTCGGTGCGGCGGGCCCGGTGCTCCAGGCCGTGCGAGGTGTAGAGCACCCAGTGGTTGACGAGCGCGCGGGTGTCGAAGTCCGCGCAGGGCGTCGGGCCGTCCAGCGGGTGGCCCGCCGGGACGCCGTCGGCGACGCGTGCGGCGGCCGCGGCGGCGCGGGCCAGCAGGGGGTGCAGGGGGTGGGTGTCCGGGGTGGGGTGATCGTTCATGCCCCGATCCTGCGCCGGTCGGGGCTGCCGGGTCTTGAAGAAACGCGACGGTCGGCGCCCTGACCAGGAGCGTCGGGCCGGGGCTCGCGGCGGCCCGCCCCGACTGCGGCGAACGGTTCAAAATAGGCAGGCAGACTGCTAATGTTCAGCAGGCAGCCTGCCTATCTCCGCCGGGATCTCCCCAGCAGGCCCCGCCCCGTCGCAGAGGTCCCGGAGGAAGCGGAAGGAACCCGGCATGCCTCTCCCCGGCGACACCCGCACCCCGCGGCAGACGACCCCGGCGCCCGCCGGAAACCCCTTCGGCCCGCGCTTCGTGGTCCCGCTGTACCTGGGGGCCTCGCTCAACCCGGTCAACAGCTCGATCATCGCGACCGCGCTGGTGGCCATCGCGGCCGCCCTGCACCTCCCCGTCGGGGACACCGCGGTCCTGATCTCCTGCCTGTACCTCACCAGCGCGCTGGCCCAGCCCGCCGCCGGGCGGCTCGCCGAGGAGTTCGGGCCCCGGCGGATCTTCATCGCCGGCATCGTGCTGGTGTTCGCGGCCGGGATCGTCGGCACGCTGGCCCACTCGATGGCCGCCCTGATCGCGGCCCGGGTGCTGATCGGCGCGGGCACCTCGGCCGGCTACCCGGCCGCGATGCTGCTGATCCGCCGCCGCGCCGAACAGGTCGGGTACCAGGCCCCGCCGCGCGGGGTGCTCGGCGGCCTGGCGATCACCGGCGCCGCCACCGTCGCTGTAGGCCCCGCGCTCGGCGGGCTGCTGGTGGGCTGGTTCGGCTGGCAGACCGCCTTCTGGATCAACATTCCGGTCGCCGCCGTCGCCCTGGTCCTGGCGGTGGTCGGGATCGCGCCGGACCCCGACCCGGTGCGCCCCGGTTCACCCCGCGCCCTCGCCTCCCGCCTCGACCTGCCCGGCATGCTGGGCTTCGGTGGCTCGCTGACCGCCCTGATGGTCTTCCTCTCCGCCCTGCCGCGCCCGGACTGGCCCGCGCTCGCCGCCGCCCTCGTCCTCGCCGCCGTGCTGGTCGGCTGGGAACTGCGCGCCGCCCACCCGTTCCTCGACGTCCGGCTGCTCGCCTCCAACGGGGCCCTGACCCGCACCTACGTGCGCAACGGCCTGACGCTGATGGGGACGTACGTGATCCTCTACGGGCTCACCCAGTGGCTGGAGGCGGCCCGCGGGCTGTCCGCCTACCAGGCCGGCCTGGCGCTGATGCCGATGGGCGTCCTGAGCGCCGTGGCCGCCCGGGTGGTGGCCCAACGGACGGGCGTGCGGCTGCCGTTGATCGTCTGCTCGGTGCTGCTGCTGTTCGGCGCCGTGGCCGTGCTGTTCGTGGGCGGCGGCACCCCGATGGCGGCGGTCGTCGCCGTCAGCGCGGTGTTCGGACTGACCTCCGGCGCCGGGACGGTCGCCAACCAGACCGTCCTCTACCAGGAGGCCCCCGCCGCCACGGTCGGCACCGCCTCCGGGCTGCTGCGCACCTTCGGCTACCTCGGCTCCATCGCCTCGGCGGCGATCACCGGCACCGCCTTCCACGACCGGGTGGACGACGGCGGCCTGCACTCCATCGCCTGGGTGCTGGTCGCGATCTCCGCCCTCCTCATCGCCCTGACCGTCTGTGACCGGCGACTCGCCGAGTCCTAGCTGTCCGCCAGGCGGTTCATGATCTCGGCGGCCCGGTCGAGCGTCTTGCGCTCGCCGGCCCGGAGGGTGGAGCCGATCACCTCGGCCAGCCACGCCTCCCGCGCCGCCGGGATCCGCTCGCACAGGTCGGCTCCGGCCGGGGTCGCGCTGAAGAGGGACTTGCGCCCGTCGTTCGGGTCCTTGGCGGCGCTGACCAGGCCGCCGGCCCGCAGCGCGGCCACGGTCTCCGCCATGGACTGGCGGCGCACGTGCTCGGCCTGGGCGAGTTCGGTCACGGTCGCCGGGCCCTGCTGCACGACGCGGTGCAGGGTGGTCAGGTGCGACCAGTTCCACGGCAGGTCGTCGATCGGGGCCTCGGTGCGCAGCCGTGCCCGCAGCCGCGTCATCGCGCGCATCAGCTCGACGGCGGTGTCCTCGGGCGGGGCCGGTTCGCTACTCACCGCGCCAGCTTATGGCAGGGTGCAGCCACCCCGACCGGCGCCGGAACCCGGGCGTCGCGGGCCCGGAGAGTCCATACCGGACAAGGCCTAGCCTGGCGGGTATGGACTCTCCCGACCTCGGACGCGGCGTGCTCCACCCCGCCCGCGCGGCGGAGGCGATCAGGGTGGAGCGGCGCGCGCCCGCCCCCGCCGTGGCGCGCTTCGTCGAGTTCTACTGGCTGGTCCGCTGGGACCGGCGCGGCCGGCCCCCGTACGAGCAGAAGGTGCTCGCCCACCCGAACGTGCACCTGGTCTTCGAGGCCCCGAGGGCTCGCGTCTACGGGGTCGACCGGTCGCTCTTCGTCCGCCGCCTGGAGGGCGCCGGGCACGTGCTGGGAGTGAAGTTCCGGCCGGGCGCGTTCCGTTCGTTCGCCGGGCACCCGGTGGCCGGGCTCGCGGACCGGTCGGTGCCCGCGGCCGCCTACTTCGGCCCCGAGGTGGACCGGCTCAACGAGGACGTGCTCGGTGAACGGCCGCGGGACCAGGCCGCCCTCGCGGACGCCTTCCTGCTGCCCCGGCTGCCCGCGCCCGACCCGGTCGCGCAGGAGGTCGCCGCCATGGTGGAGCGGATCACCGGCACACCCGACCTGTGCCGGGTCGACGACCTGGCGCGGGAGCTGGGCCTCACCGTCCGCCGGCTCCAGCGGCTGTTCGCCGAGTACGTCGGCGCCTCCCCGAAGTGGGTGCTGCGCCGCGCCCGCCTCCACGAGGCCGCCGAACGCGCCGACGCGGGCGGCGCGTTGGACCTGGCGGCGCTCGCGGCCGAACTCGGGTACGCGGATCAGGCCCATCTCACCCGCGACTTCACGGCCGCCGTCGGCACCTCCCCGGCCCGCTACGCCGACGCCGCGCGGCGGGTCACGCCTCCAGGAAGCGCTGCAGCTCGGCCAGCATGAAGTTGGCGCCGGTGTACCCGATCCCCTGGAACCACAGCTGGTCGTCCACCGGGAACGCCCGGTGCGCCTTGACCGCCCCCAGCGCCTGCCAGCCCGGGCTCTCCAGCGCGGCGTCGGTGCCGGCCAGGGCCGGGTCGCCGGAGGTGGCGTACAGCAGCAGGTCGCCGTCCGCCTTCGCGATCTGGTCCAGCGGGATCTCGACGTCGGACTGGTCGACGTTCTGTGCGTCCGGCCGCCCCACCTGGGCGTCCGACAGCACGATCCCGGGGAAGCTCTGCTTCCCGAACAGCCGGATCCCGCCGCCCTCCACGAACCGCACCAGGCTCACCTTCCGGCCGGACGCCTTCGCCGCCGACAGGGCCTGCA
This sequence comes from Kitasatospora sp. NPDC059812, assembly GCF_042732075.1. Classification (NCBI taxonomy): domain Bacteria; kingdom Bacillati; phylum Actinomycetota; class Actinomycetes; order Kitasatosporales; family Streptomycetaceae; genus Kitasatospora; species Kitasatospora sp. NPDC059812. Next base: position 35,027 of record NZ_JBHWIO010000058.1, on the reverse strand, counting down.
CCACCTGGTTGGCGTGCCGCTGGTACGAGGAGACGAAGGCCGCCGCCGCGGCCTCCCGGCTCAACGCCTGGGCGTGCACCTGGAAATCGGCCTTCCACGGCGCGCCGGTGGTCTGGGTGAGTACGGTCGGCGCGATCTCCCGCAGTTGGTCGTAGCGGTCGCCGTCGCGCGCCTGGTTGGAGAGGATCAGGTCCGGCCGCAGGGCCCGGATCGCGACCAGGTCCGGGGCGCCGGCCAGGCCGACCCGGTGGATCCCGGCGACCCGGGAGGCCGGCCAGTAGCTCGGGAACCGGATGTCGGCGGCCGGCAGCGCGGCGCCGACCGGGGTGATGCCGAGGGTCAGCGCCGAGTCCAGCACGTCCGTGTCGAGGACGACCACCCGCAGCGGCTCGCCCGGCACCAGCACCGGCCCGGTGGCCGTGTCCACCGTGACCGGCGGCACCGGGGTGGGCGAGGCGGCCGCGCCCAGGCCGTCGGCGGTCGGCGGCGCCGGCCGCCGGGTGGTGCAGGCCGCGAGCGCGGCCCCGCCGAGACCGGCGAGGAACGAACGGCGGGCGATCCGGTGCATCGGCGGTCCTCAGGCGGTGAGGCTTCGGGGGCGCGCCGATTATGTCCGGTTTGGTGTGGAATTGCCGTCAGGCGTTCACGGCCGCCGCCCACGGGGCCCCCGGAACGACCAACGGCGTACCCGTCACCGGGTCCGGCACCACCACCGACTCCAGCCCGAACACCTCCCGCACCAGCTCCGCCGTCACCACCTCGGTCGGCGCGCCCTGCGCCACCACCCGGCCGTCCCGCATCGCCACCAGGTGGTCCGCGTACCGGGCCGCCTGGTTGAGGTCGTGCAGCACCGCCACCACCGTGCGGCCGCGCTCGACGTTCAGCCGGCGGACCAGGTCCAGCACCTCCACCTGGTGCGCGATGTCCAGGTAGGTGGTCGGCTCGTCCAACAGCAGGATGTCCGTGCCCTGCGCCAGCGCCATCGCGATCCACGCCCGCTGCCGCTGGCCGCCGGACAGCTCGTCCATGCTGCGCTCGGCCAGCTCCGCCGTGGACGTCCGCTCCAGCGCCTCCGTCACCGCCGCCTCGTCCTCCGGCGACCACTGCTGCCACCAGCTCTGGTGCGGCTGGCGGCCCCGCGAGACCAGGTCCGCCACCGAGATGCCCTCCGGCGCCGTCGGCGACTGCGGCAGCAGCCCCAGCCGCTGGGCGATCCGCTTCGTCGGGATCCGCGCCAGCTCCTCGCCGTCCAGCAGCACCGCGCCCCGGACCGGCTTCAGCAGGCGCCCCAGGGCCCGCAGCAGCGTCGACTTGCCGCAGGCGTTCGGGCCGACGATCACCGTCACCCGCCCGTCCGGGATGCCGACGTCCAGGCCCTCGACGACCGTGCGCGCCTCGTAGGCCAGGGTGAGGCCCCGGGCCTCCAGTCGGTGAGCGGACATCAGGAACCTCCACGACGGATGGGGGTACCCCCGAACGGAGTTCGGGGGAGGATCAGCAGCCACATCAAGTACGGCGCGCCGACCATGCCGGTCACCACGCCCACCGGCAGTTCGGTCGGCGCCATCAGTCGCCGGGCGATCAGATCGGCCAGCACGACCACCAGCGCGCCCGTCAGCGCCGAGCAGAACAGCGGGACCTGCGCGGACCGGACCAGCCGCAGCGCGATCTGCGGCGCCATCAGCGCCACGAAGTCCACCGGCCCGGCGGCGCCCGCCGCGCACGAGGCCAGCACGATGCCCAGCAGCGCCATGCCGAGGCGGATCCGGTGCAGCTGCAGGCCCAGACCGACGGCCGTCGCGTCGTCGAAGGAGATCGAGCGCTGCGCCCGCGCCGCCCACAGGACGACGGGCACGGCGGCGAGCAGCACCCAGGCCAGCCAGCCGGCCTGGTCGTAGCCGGCGCCGTTCAGGCTGCCCGTCATCCAGACCTTCGCGGCCTGCGCCTGGAAGCCATCGCCCTTGGTCAGGAACACGGAGGTCAGCGAGGACAGGGCCACGCTGATCCCGATCCCGATCAGCACGAAGCGCTGCGCGTGCAGGCCGCGCCGCCATGCCAGCGCGTACACCAGCAGCCCGGCCACCAGCCCGCCCGCGACCGCCGCGTACGGGGCCTGACCGGTCGAGCCGACCACGCCGTACGCCATCAGCCCGACGACGGTGGCGGTCGCGCCCCAGGTCACGCCCACCACGTCGGGGCTGGCCAGCGGATTGCGGGCGACGGTCTGGATCAGTGCCCCGGCCAGCCCCAGCGCCGTGCCGACCAGCAGGCCCACGACCACCCGGGGCAGCCGGAACTCGCCGACCACCAGCTCGTGCGGGCTCGGCTGCCCGAGCACCACCTTCACCACCTCGACCGGCGACACGGCGGACTCGCCCAGGCAGAGCGAGGCGACGACCGTCCCGGCCAGCGCGACCAGCAGGCCCAGCGCCACCACCGCCGACCGGCGGTGCAGCAGCACGGACGCCCGCCCGGCCCGCAGCACGGCGTACCCGCGCGGGGAGACGGCGCCGCGCCCGACGGTTCGCCCGCCCTGCGCGCTCATGACGCGACCACCTTCCGGCGGCGCACCAGCGCGACCAGGACCGGGACGCCGACGAGCGCCGTCATCACGCCCGCCGGGACCTCCGACGGCGGGAAGAGGACCCGCCCCAGGGTGTCGGCGAGCAGCAGCAGGGCGGGGCCGAGGACGGCGGAGAAGGCGAGCACCCAGCGGTGGTCCGCGCCGGCGACGGCCCGCGCCGCGTGCGGGACGGCGAGGCCGATGAAGGCGATCGGCCCGGCGGCCGCGACGGCCGAGCCGGTCAGCACCGTCGCGCCGAGCGCGCCGACCGCCCGGACCAGGCCGGTCTTGGCACCGAGGCCCTTGGCGGTGTCCTCGCCGAGCGCGAGCGCGTCCAGGCCGCGGGCCACCGCGACCACCAGCACCGTGCCGACGGCGAGGAACGGCAGCAGCTGCCAGGCCACGTCCGAGGTCCGCCCGGAGAGCGAGCCGACGTGCCAGAAGCGGAACTGGTCCATGGTGGCCGCGTCGGTCGTCAGCACCATGGTGTTGAGCGAGGCGATGAACGCGGACATCGCCGAGCCGGCCAGCGCCAGCTTGATCGGCGTGGCCCCGCCCCGGCCGCGCCCGGCCAGGCCGTACACGAGCACGGTGGCGATCACGGCGCCCGCGAAGCCGAACCAGACGTAGCCGGTGAGGGTGGAGACGCCGAAGCCGGAGATGGCGAGGACCACGCCGGCCGCCGCGCCCTGGGAGACGCCGAGGATGCCGGGGTCGGCGATCGGGTTGCGGGTGAGGCCCTGCATGACGGCCCCGGCGAGGCCGAGCGCCGCGCCGACGGCCAGCCCGACGACGGTGCGCGGCACCCGCAGCTCGCGGACGACGACGGCGTTGGCCGTGTCGCCGCCGTGCAGCAGGGCGTCGAGGGTGTCGCCGAAGGGGATGGTGCGGCTGCCGACCGCCAGGCTCAGCAGCACCGCGGCGGCCAGGACGGCCAGCGCGGCGGCGAGCCACAGTATTCGGCGGCGCGCTGTCCGTCGCGCGCCGGGTGGCGCGGTGGTGTCGGTCATGGGCCCTCTCCGCAGACAACTCAGGTAAACCTAAGTTCCCGTCGGAAGCCGGGGCAAATTGCCCCGGCTCCCCGAACCGCCCGTTGGATAGCCTGGCGGCATGCCCGAGACCCGCACCGCCCCGCTCACCGTCGGCTTCGACCTCGACATGACGCTGCTGGACACCCGGCCGGGGATCCACGCCACTTACCTGGCGCTCGCGGCCGAGACCGGCGCCCGCATCGACGCCGACCTGGTGGTCACCCGGCTCGGCCCGCCGCTGCTGGACGAGATCCGCAACTGGTTCCCGGAGGACGAGGTGGAGCGCGCCGCCACCCGCTACCGCGAGCTCTACCGCGACCTCGCCTTCGCCCCGACCGTCGCCCTCCCCGGCGCGCATGCCGCCGTCGAGGCGGTCCGCGACCACGGCGGCCGGGTCGCGGTGATCACCGGCAAGTACGAGCCGAACGCCCGCCTGCACCTGGAGCACGCCGGGCTGCACGCGGACGCGCTGGTCGGCGACCTCTGGGCGGAGACCAAGGGCGAGGCGCTGCGCGAGTACGGCGCGAGCGTCTACGTCGGCGACCACCTCGGCGACATCCGGGGCGCCCGGCACGCGGACGCCGTCGCGGTGTGCGTGGCCACCGGCCCGTACAGCGCGGACGAACTGCGCGCGGCCGGGGCGGACGTGGTGCTGGCGGACCTCACCGGGTTCCCGGCCTGGCTCGACGCCCACCTGGCCGGCTGAGCCGCGGCCCCGGGGCACGCCCTGGGGCCGGGTCCCGGGGCCGCGTTCTAGGACGCGGCCGCGGACTCCACCCGGCGGCGCTGGGCCCGCGCGTTCAGGAACAGCCCGGTCAGCGCGGCCAGGAAGCCCGCCGGCATCAGCATGCTCAGCCAGTACGCGGCCGTCGGCAGCGGCGTCAGGTGCAGGAACAGCGGGACGAAGGTGACCAGGGTGGCGAGCGCGCCCAGACCGAAGACGATCGTCCCGGCCTTGACGTACACGTCGCCGGGGTCGGCGCTCTGGCTGCTCACGTCTGCTCGCTCCTCGGGGCTGGTCGGGCGGTCGGTCCAGTCTGGCAGAGCGGCCGCCGGGCCCCGTCACCGGAGCGGTCCGGTCACGTTGCGCAGTTTCTCGGAAGCTGAACGTTTTGATCCCTGCTGGGCGGGGGTATGCAGGGGGTGCCGAGGGGTGCGACACGTGCGCCCCGTTTCCTCAGACCCGGGGGTGTGAGCCGATGGACCGTGCTGAGCCGCGCCCCGGCTGTGCCAGTACCGGGTCGCCCGTGATCGCGAGAACGCCGCGCCCGTACCGCCCCCAACGGGCCTTGGAACGCGGATCTTTCGCGGAACGCGGATGAGGCAGTGACGGACCGTTAGTCTGCTCCTGACAGCGTGCTGACCATGAGCGCCCGCGGGCGCCGAGCCGAGGTCGGCTGCCTTCCCCACCACCCAGTGATCCCCGGCCAGGGCCGGGATCCCTCACACCCATTCGAGGACTGTCGAGATGCCCACCGGCCAGGTCAAGTGGTTCAACGAGACGAAGGGCTTCGGCTTCCTGTCACGCGACGACGGCGGCGACGTCTTCGTCCACACCAAGGCGCTGCCCGCCGGTGTCACCGTGCTGAAGCCGGGCCAGCGGGTCGAGTTCGGCGTGGTCGCCGGCCACCGCGGCGACCAGGCGATGGCCGTGCAACTGCTGGACGCACTGCCGTCGGTGGCCGCCGCCCAGCGCAAGAGCGCCGACGACATGGCGCCGATCGTCCAGGACCTGATCACCACGCTGGACGCGGTGCTGCCGGGCCTCCAGCACGGCCGCTACCCGGCCAAGGCGACCGGCCAGAAGCTGGCCGGCCTGCTGCGCGCGGTGGCCGACCAGTTCGACGTCTGACCGAGGGGGATCAGAACGCCAGCGCACCCGGGTCGAGCGGGGGCACCAGCCCCTCCGCGGCGGCCCGGGTGAGCAGCGCGCGGACGGCCGCGTAGCCCTCCTCGCCGAGGTCCGCGGTGAACTCGTTCACGTACAGGGCGATGTGCTGGTCGGCGACGGCCGGGTCCATCTCCTGGGCGTGCGCCAGCACGTACTCCCGGCTGGCGCTCGGGTCCGCCCAGGCCTGCCGGACGGAGGCGCGGACGGCGTCGGTGAGCGCGCGCAGCCGTTCGGCGCCGAGCGAGCGCCGGGCGACGATCGCGCCGAGCGGGATCGGCAGGCCGGTCTCCTGCTCCCAGGCCTCGCCCATGTCGGCCAGGCTGTGCAGGCCGTACTGCCGGTACGTGAACCGGGCCTCGTGGATCACCAGGCCGGCGTCCACCCGGCCGTCCCGGACGGCGGGCATGATCTCGTGGAACGGCAGGACGACGATCTCGCCGAAGCCGCCCGGCACCGCCTTCGCGGCCCAGAGCCGGAACAGCAGGTAGGCGGTGGAGCGCTCGGACGGCACCGCCACCGTCTTCCCGGTGAGGTCCGCGGGGGCGTCCGTGCCCGGCCGGGTGAGCACCAGCGGGCCGCAGCCGCGCCCGAGCGCGCCGCCGCAGGGCAGCAGGGTGTACTCGTCCAGGACCCAGGGCAGCGCGCCGTAGCTGATCTTCAGGACGTCCAGTTCGCCGCGCTCGGCCAGGCCGTTGGTGACGTCGATGTCCGCGAAGGTCACCTCGGGGGCGTCCGCCCCGGGCACCAGGCCGTGCGCCCAGGCGTGGAAGACGAAGGTGTCGTTCGGGCAGGGCGAGTACGCGATGCTCAGCCGTTCAGCCACGGCCGGCCTCCTCGATCAGTTCGTGGACGGGCAGCGCGGCGAAGGCCCGCTCCAGGGCGGCCAGCGCCTCGCCGATCCGCCAGGCGGCCCGGTCGCGCGGGCCGACCGGGTTGGAGACGGTCCGCAGTTCGAGCACCGGCACGCCGTACCGGGCGGCGGCCTCGGCCACGCCGAAGCCCTCCATCGCCTCGGCCAGGGCGCCCGGGTGGCGGGCGGCCAGTGCGGCGGCCCGCTCGGCGCTGCCGGTGACGGTGGAGACGGTCAGCACCGGGCCGGTGGCGGCGCCCAGGGCCCGGGCGGCCAGCGCGACGGCGGCCGGGGGAGGGGTGTGCCGGACGGTGCCGAAGCCCAGTTCGGTGACGTCGGCGAAGCCCTCGGGGGTCTCGGCGCCGAGGTCGGCGGTGACGATCGCGTCGGCCAGCACGGTGGTGCCGACCGGGGCGTGCGGGGCGAACCCGCCGGCGATCCCGGCCGAGACGACCAGGCCGTAGCGGCCCCCCGAGGCCGTCTGCGCGCCCAGCGCGGCGGAGGCGGCGGCCGCGGCGGCGGCCGGGCCGACCCCGCCCGCCAGGACGTCCACCGGGGCGCCCGCGGCCCGGTGCAGCGCACCGCCGGGCAACGGCAGCACGGTGGCCGGGCCGGGCAGGCCGCGCAGGACGGCCTCGGCCTCGGCGGGCACCGCGACGACGACGAGCAGCCGGGCCCGGTCGGGGCCCGACTGGTCGCTGCGCTCGTCCGCGACGGCGTGTGCGGTCATCGCGGGAACGTCAGCTGTCCTGGGTGTTCAGCTGGAAGTACCAGACGGCGACCGGGTTGTCCGAGTTCTTGTCGCCCTCGACCACGGTGACCAGGGTCTTGCCGGAGGCGTTCAGCACCTGGCTCGCCGGCTGGGAGCCGGAGAAGGTCGGGCCCTTGGCGTAGGAGAACAGGCTGAAGCGCCCGCCCTGGCCCTGCGAGCCGCCGTTGGTGAAGGCCCACCAGCCCGTGTCGGCCACGTTCGGGGAGACACCGACGCCGACCCGGTCGCTCACCACGACGTCGGAGGTCGGGAGGGTGCCCTCCGCGAGGGCCTGGGTGGCCTTCTGCTGGCACTCCTGCTGCAGGTCCTCCGTGATCGGGCTGCCGCCGTTGAAGCACAGCGGGTCCGCGACGATCGAGGAGTTGCCGACCGTGAGGGTCGCGCGGTGGGAGCTGTGCTCGGTCTGGCCGCTCGCGATGGCGACGGACGTGCCGACCGTGGCAGCACCGACCACGACGACGGCGCCGAGGGCGGCGATGGCACGGGTATTGAGGCTCATGCGTCAGAATCTACCGGGCTTCGCCGATCACGCTACGCGGGGGTCGGCCACCGCGTGTTGCCCATGGCCGGTTCAGGCCACCCTGGGCGCCGCCGGGCGCCGCCGCAGGCCCACCCGGAACAGCGTGCGGACCGTCCACAGCAGCATCAGGCCCACCACTCCGGCGGCCACCGACAGACCCAGCACGCCGTTCAGCGGCAGCAGGATGCCGACCGCGCCGCCGGCCACCCAGGACAGCTGGAGCAGCGTCTCCGACCGCGCGAACGCCGAGGTCCGCACCGCCTCCGGGACGTCCCGCTGGATCAGCGCGTCCAGCGACAGCTTGCCCAGCGAGGCCGCCACCCCGGCCACGCCGGCGACCAGGACCACCGTCACCACGCCGTACCAGAGCGCGGCCGCCGCCGTCGCGCCGGTCGCCAGCAGCAGCATCGCGGTGACCGTCGCCTCCGGGCCCCGGGTGCGCAGCCAGGAGCCCAGCACCGAACCCAGCGCGTTGCCCGTCCCCGCCGCCAGCGCCACCAGGCCCAGTGCCAGCGTCGGCCGCAGGCCCCCGATCGGCTCTTCGCGCAGCAGGAACGCCAGGAACATCACCAGGAAGCCGACCAGCCAGCGCAGCGCCGACATCGCCCGCAGCGCCAGGATCACCGACGGGCCGACGGTGCGCAGCGAGGCCTTCGGGGCGCGGGCGTCCTCCGGCGCCCGCTCGCCGTGCGCCTCGCCGTGCATCTCGGCGTGCAGCAGTGCGCGCTGCTCGCCCTTGGCGGAGTCCACCGCGTGCGGCAGGTGGAAGGCCATCAGGGTGCCGATCACGAAGACCAGGAACGCGCCGCGCAGCGGCCAGCCCGGCCCGATCAGGTGCAGCAGACCGCCCACCCCGGCCGCCACCCCGGTGGCCAGCAGCCCGGCCAGGGTGACCCGGGAGTTCGCCTTCACCAGCGACAGCCGGCTCGGCAGCAGCCGCGGCACCACCACGCTGCGCACCACCCCGTACGCCTTGGACGCCACCAGCACGCCCAGCGCCTCCGGGTACAGCGCCAGACCGCCGCTGGTGATCACCCCGGCCATCGTCCAGGCCAGCACCGCCCGGGCCAGCATCGACATCGCCATCGCCGCCCGGCGGCCGTGCGGCAGCCGGTCCAGCAGCGGGCCGATCACCGGGGCCAGCAGGGCGAACGGGGCCATCGTGATCAGCAGGTACAGCGACACCCGGCCGCGGGCCTCGCCGGTGGGCACGGAGAAGAAGATGGTCGAGGCCAGCGCGACGGTGATCAGCATGTCGCCGAAGGAGTTCAGCGCGTGCAGTTCGATCAGCTTCGCCAGGCCGGATTCGCCCGCGCCCTCCGCGGAGGTGGCCTTGCGGATCCGGCGGCCGGTGCCGTGCACCACCCGGCCGGTGCGGGCGCCGGCGGCGGAGGCGGTCCGGACCAGGACGTTGCGGCTCGGCTCGGGTTCCTCTTCGCCGGGGTCCCCGTCCAGGGCGGCGAGCTGCCGGGCGTGGACGGCCGGGTCCGCGCCGGTGCCGGTCGCGGTGGCGATCGCGGCGCCGGTCTTGACGAGGCTCACGGGGGCGGTGGGCGACTCGAAATCGCCCCCCGGCTGCGGTTCGCCCGCAGCGGGGGCCGGAGACTGCTGTCGCGGCACGGCGTCCGCCTGGTCGGGGCTGCCGGCCTGCGAGGCGTGCAGTGCGTGCTGCGACGGGTCCTCGTCCGCCACATGCCCATCCTGCCCCAGAATCGCCGCAGTGACGCGGGAATCCACCCCCCTCGGCGCGGCCCCGGAACGGCCGCCACCGCCCCGGACTGTGCTGGGGCGCCGACCGGCGGGTAGCCTGCCCAGGGGCCGCGTGCCGAGCGCCGGGGCGCCGGCAGGCCCGGACGAGCGGCGCGGCCGGTATCCGCGGCGGCCTCTGGTCGCGCAGAATGGACAAGGGACTATCGAGCCGCGACGGAACAGGCAACACGCCGTGGGCGACAGAAGAACTGGGAGAGAATCGACGCCGTGAGTGCTGCGATGCGAAGCCGTACCCCCGATCGGCTCTGTGCCGAGGCCGTCGAACTCGCCCGGAAGGCGGCCGAGGAGGCCGTCGGCCCGGAGACCGTCGGACCACATCTCGGCGCCCAGGCGGACGCCGACCGCGTCGTCACCCACACCTTCGAGTGCCTGGACGCCGCCTACCGTGGCTGGCACTGGGCGGTCACCGTCGCCCGTGCCCCGCGCGCGAAGAACGTCACCCTCGACGAGGTCGTCCTGCTGCCCGGCGCCGACGCCGTCCTCGCCCCCCAGTGGGTGCCGTGGAGCGAGCGGCTGCGCCCCGGTGACATGGGCCCGGGCGACCTGCTGCCCACCGACGCCGACGACGCGCGCCTGGAACCCGGCTGGAGCGGCGAGGACGAGCCCGCCCCGAACTCCGCGGTCGCCCTCGCGGCCGAGGAGGACGTGGTCGTCACCGACCCGGGCATCCAGCCCGCCCCGGCCCGGGCCCGGATCAACGCCGTCGCCGAGGAGCTCGGCATGGGCCGCAGCCGGGTGCTCTCCCGGCTCGGCCTGCACCTGGCCGCCGACCGCTGGGAGAAGGCGCACGGCTCGCAGACGCCGATGGCGCAGGCCGCGCCCGCCGCGTGCGGCAGCTGCGGCTTCCTGATCCCGATCGGCGGCTCGCTCGGACAGGCCTTCGGCGTGTGCGGCAACGAGTTCGGGCCGGCGGACGGGCAGATCGTCTCCTTCGCGTACGGCTGCGGCGGGCACTCCGAGGCGGCCGTCATCCCGGCCCCGCCGGCGCCGTCCGAGCTGATCCTGGACGAGCTGGTGGTCGAGCCGATGCAGCTGCACCCGGACCGCACCTCCGGCTCGGTCGAGCCGGACGCCCCGGCGGAGGAGCTCGGGCACTCCTGACCGGACCTGTCGTCCGGGGCGGGGGGGCGGGGCCGGGCGCGCGCGCGGGGGGGGTTGGGCCCCCCCCCCCCCCCACCCCCGGGGGCGCGCGGCCCCCCCCCCCCCGGGGGGGGGGGCGGGGCCCGCGGCGTTCGTGCGGGTGGGGGCCCTGCGGGGGCTCGGCGGCGGGGGCGCGGTCCGGAGCAGCGGCCGGGGCGGGGGAGAATGCCCCCCGTACGAAGTACAGGGCGGCGGAAGGCGGCAGGTCCAGTGGAACCTCGGATCATCGGCAGCAGCACGGACGAGCACCTCGCGGACCCCTTCGGGAGCGCCGCGCTGCGCCGGCGGGTGCTGGACGCCTGGGCCGCCTCGCCGGCCCGGTTCCGGGAGGACGCCAACGCCGAGGAGGAACTCGCGCTCGGCGGCTACCGCGACCGCCTGGTCGTCGAGTTGGCGCAGAACGCGGCCGACGCCGCGGTCCGGGCCGGGCACGGTCCCGGCCGGCTGCGCCTCACCCTCGCCGACGGCGTGCTCGCCGCCGCCAACACCGGGGCCCCGCTGGACGCGGCCGCCGTCGAGTCGCTGTCCACCCTGCGCGCCTCCTCCAAGCGCGGTGAGACGCCCGCCGTCGGCCGGTTCGGCGTCGGCTTCGCCGCCGTGCTCGCCGTCACCGACGAGCCCGCCGTGCTCGGCGCCGCCGGCGGGGTGCGCTGGTCGCTCGGCGAGGCCCGCTCGCTGGCCCAGGCGCAGCCCGCGCTGGCCGAGGAACTGCGCCGCCGGGACGGCCACGTGCCGCTGCTGCGGCTGCCGTTCGCCGCGGAGGGCCCGGCCCCCGAGGGCTACGACACGGTGGTCGTGCTGCCGCTGCGGGACGCCGCCGCCGAGGACCTGACCCGCCGTCTGCTCGCCGGCATCGACGACGCGCTGCTGCTCACCCTGCCCGGCCTCGCCGAGGTCGTGGTGGAGACCCCGGAGGGCACCCGGACGCTCACCCGCGCCGCCGCCGAGCCCCGTCCGGACGGCGTCACCGAGGTCACCGTCACCGACGACGCGGACGGCCGGCCGCGGCGGACCCGCTGGCAGACCGCCGGCGCCACCGGCACCCTGGCCGCCGAACTGCTCGCCGACCGCCCCACCGAGGAGCGCGCCCGCCCGTACTGGACGGTCACCTGGGCCGTCCCGGTCGCCGCCGACGGCACCCCGCAGGCGCCCGGCATCGCGCCGGTGCTGCACGCGCCCACGCCCAGCGACGAGCCGATCGGCCTGCCCGCGCTGCTCATCGCCTCCTACCCGCTGGACTCCACCCGCCGGCACGTCGCCCCGGGCGCGCTCGCCGACTTCCTCACCGAGCGCGCCGCCGACAGCTACGCCGACCTGCTGCGCGCCCGCGGCGCCGACCTCGGCTCGCTCGGCCTCGTCCCCGGCCCGCTCGGCCAGGGCGCGCTCGACAACGCGCTCCGCGCGGCCGTCCTCTCCCGGCTGCCCGGCACGCCGTTCCTGCCGCACCCGGCGCCGGTCGAGGCGGGCACGCCCGCGCTGCGCCCCCGGGACGCCACCCTGCTGGAGGGGGCGGACGGCTCGGTGGTCGAGGCGCTGGCGCCGATCTTCCCCGGGCTGCTGCCGGCCGGGCTGGAGCGCCGTACCGAGCTGCGGGTGCTGAACGTGCGCCGGGTGCCGCTGGCCGACGTGGTCGACCAGCTCGGCGGCCTGGACCGCGAGCCCGCCTGGTGGCGCAACCTGTACGCGGCGCTCGGTGCCGCAGACCCGGAGGCGCTCGGCGCGCTGCCCGTCCCGCTCGCCGACGGCCGGACCATCACCGGGCCCCGGCGCGTCCTGCTGCCCTCCGAGGACGCCGACTGGGCGGCCTTCCCCGGCTACCCCGAGTCGCTGGCCGACGCGCTCGCCGCCCTCGACCTGCGGCTCGCCCACCCCGAGGCGGCCCACCCGCTGCTCGCCAAGCTCGGCGCCGGCACCGCCACCCCGGCCGGGGTGCTCGACACCCCCGAGGTGCGGGCCGCCGTCGCCCGCTCCTACCAGGTGGCCGAGGACGACGTCGAGGCCGCGCTCGAACTGGCGGACGCCGTCCTGGCGCTGGTCAAGGTCGCCGGCCCGGCCGCCGGCGAGCACCGCTGGCTGGCCCGGCTGGCTCTGCTCGACGACGAGGGCGAGCCCGCCCGCGCCGGTGAACTCGTCCTGCCCGGCAGCCCGTTCGCGGCTCTCGCCCGCGAGGAGGACGCCGGCTGGGTGGACGACGAGCTGTTGGAGCGCTGGGGCCCGGAGGTGCTCACCGCCGTCGGCGTGCTCGCCGACTTCGTCCTCGTCCGCGCCGAGGACGTGGTGCTCGACCCGGACGACCTGGAGCGGCTCGACCCCACCGCGCCCGCCGACCGCGCGGCCGGCGGCCACCCCACCGGGCTGCTCGACGAGGCGCCCGACGGCCTCGCCGACTGGGCCGAGGACGCCCTCGAAGCCCTGCAGGCCGACGACGTCGCGGGCGTCCCGCCGGTGGCCGCCGAACTGCTGGCCGTCCGCGACCTCGACCTGGTCGACGACGACGCCTGGCCCGAGGCGCTCGCCGCGCTCTCCCGCCCGCCGTACCGGGACGCCGTCGTCAACCCCGTCCGCACCCTGCTGCCGGACGGCTCCTACACCGACCTGCCGCCGTACACCGCCTGGTGGCTGCGCGACCACCCGGTGCTGGACGGCCGCGAGCCCGCCGGACTGCGCGCCGCCGGGGCCGACCCGCTGCTGCGCGGCCTCTACGACGAGGCCCGGACGACCCTGGACGAGCAGTTCCTGCACGCGCTCGGGGTGCGCACCACGCTGGCCGCGCTGCTCGCCGAACCGCACGGCCCGGACGAGGTGCTGGACCGGCTCACCGATCCGGCCTCCGACCTCGGCCACCGCCAACTGCACGGCCTGCACAGCGCGTTGGCCCGGGTCGAGATCGAGCGGATCGAACCGGTCGACGTAGTGCGGGCGCTGCCGCCGCTCGACCCGGACACCGGCCGCCGGCCGGCCCACACGGTGGTCGTCGACTCCTCCAGGGCGGTCGTCGCCGACGCGCCCGACCTCGTCCAGCTCCTGCACCCGTACCCGCTGGTGCCGGTCGCCCCGGCGCTCGCCGCCGACCTCGCCGAGCGGCTGCACGTCTCGCTCGCCAGCGAGGTGGCGGGCGGGCGGGTGCTCTCCGAGGGCGTGCTGCACCGGGTCCCCGCCGTGGTGCGGGAGCTGCTGCCCGGTTGCCCGGTCGCCTACGAGGAGCACGAGGAGCTGCTGGTGGTCGGCCCGGACGGCGACGACGCCGCCGTGGACTGGCGTTGGGACGTCGAGGCGGACGCCCCGGAGGCGCCCTACGACCCGGACGCGGCCGAGGCCGCCGACGAGGACGACGAGTTCGAGCTCCCGCCGGTGCCCGGGCTGCTGCACGCGGCCACCCCGGAGGGCCTGGCGGCCGGGCTCGCCTGGTCGGTCGGGCAGTGGCACCGGCGGTTCGAGGTGCTGGCCGTGCTCACCGATCCGGACCGGGCGTACGAGCTGTCCGCGGCGCGGGACTTCGAGGGCTGAGCGCTCAGCGGGCCCGCCCACGGCGCTTGAGCCGCAGGTAGACGACGGTGGTGGTGGCCAGCCAGACGGCCGCCACCAGGGCCTTCACGGCCGTCGGCACCCACGGCAGCGCCGGGGCGGTCACCTCGCCGGCGTTCGTCAGCCAGCGGCCGCCGACCAGGACCAGGACCGTCAGTCCGGCCGCCAGCAGGCCGGCCAGGAAGGCGGTGAACGCCTCCACCTGCCCGGTCTCGCGCTCGGTTTCCCCACCCGTGTGGGCCATGTCGGCACCCCCGTTCCTGCTGGCCATCATGCAGGCCGGGAGGGCGGACCGCCAGAGGTGTCTGTGGCCGGGGCGCCGCCCCCGGTCAGGAGTCGACGCGGCGCTTCATGAAGCGCCAGGCGATCTCCAGGGCCAGGCCGCAGACCACCGCGATGCCGACGCCGACCAGGGGGTCGCGGGTGCCCACCAGCGAGAGCTGGAAGAACTCCGCCAGCCAGGGCACCAGCAGGACCAGGGCGAAGGCGCCGCCCATGGTGCCGATCAGCAGCAGGCGCCACCAGTTGTAGGGGCGGGCGACGATGGCGAGCACCCAGATGGCGATCAGGAAGAGCGTCAGGGTGGCAACGCTGGTGTCGGCCTTGAGGTCGGTCGCGTGGTCGGAGCGGGCCAGCGCGTAGGCGACGAAGGTGCCGGTGCCGGCGATGACGCCGCCCGGCACGGCGAGCCGCAGGACGCGCTTCACGAAGCCGGTGCGGGCCCGCTCGTTGTTGGGGGCGAGGGCGAGGAAGAAGGCCGGGATGCCGATGGTGAGGGTGGAGAGCACGGTGGAGTGCCGGGGCAGGAACGGGTACGGCGAGTGGGTGAAGATCACCAGCAGGGCCAGCAGGACCGAGTAGACCGTCTTCACCAGGAACAGGCCCGCGACCCGCTCGATGTTGCCGATCACCCGGCGGCCCTCGGCGACCACCGAGGGCAGGGTGGCGAAGGAGTCGTTGAGCAGCACGATCTGGGCGACCGCCTTGGTGGCGTCGCTGCCGGTGCCCATCGCCACGCCGATGTCGGCGTCCTTGAGCGCGAGCACGTCGTTGACGCCGTCTCCGGTCATCGCCACGGTGTGTCCGCGGGACTGCAGGGCGGCGACCAGCTGGCGCTTCTGCTGCGGGGTGACCCGGCCGAAGACGGTGGTCCGTTCGGCCGTGTCGGCGAGGGCGTCCGGTTCGGCGGGCAGCGTCCGGGCGTCCAGCGGGTGGTCGGCGCCGGGCAGACCGAGATGGCTGGCGACCGCGCCGACCGAGACCGCGGCGTCGCCGGAGATGACCTTGGCCTGCACCTGCTGGCCCTCGAAGTAGCGCAGGGTGGCGGCGGCGTCGTGGCGCAGCCGCTGCTGGAGCACCACCAGGGCGAGCGGGGCGAGCCCGTCGGCCGGGTCGGGGGAGTCCAGCGGGGTGGGGGTGCGGCCGAGCAGCAGCACCCGCAGGCCCTTGGCGCCCAGCTCGTCGACCTCGGTGAGCGCCGGGTGCCCGGCGGGCAGCAGCACGTCGGGGGCGCCGAGCAGCCAGCTGGCCTCGCCGCCCTGCGGCTCCAGCAGCTGCACGCCGCTCCACTTGCGGGCGGAGGAGAACGGCATCGCCTCGATCACCCGCCAGCCGTCGGCGGCCGGGGAGCCGCCGGCCCCCGGGGCGCCGCCGTCGCCGCGCCCGTAGGCGTCGATGACCGCCTGCATGGAGGGGTTGGGGCGGGCATCGGCGCCGGCCATCACGCCGAGCGCGTGCTTGATGGTGTCCGGGTCGGGGGCGCCGGGCTCGCCGTCGGAGAGGACCCGCAGGTCGACGACGTCCATGCCGCCCTCGGTGAGGGTGCCGGTCTTGTCCAGGCAGACGGTGTCGACCCGGGCCAGGCCCTCGATCGCCGGGAGCTCCTGGACCAGGCACTGCTTGCGGCCCAGCCGGATCACGCCGATCGCGAAGGCGACCGAGGTCAGCAGGACCAGTCCCTCGGGGACCATCGGTACGATCCCGGCCACCATCCGGCGCACGGCCTCGCGCCAGTCGCGGCCCTCGACGGCCAGCTGGCTGATGATCAGGCCGATGGCGGTGGGGATCAGCAGGTAGGTGATGAAGCGCAGGATGCTGTTGATGCCGCTGCGCAGCTCCGACTTCACCAGGGTGAACCGGCTGGCCTCCTCGGCGAGCTGCGCCGCGTACGCCTCGCGGCCGACCCTGGTGGCGGTGAACGCGCCCGCGCCGGCCACCACGAAGCTGCCGGACATGACCTGGTCGCCGGGCTGTTTGAGGACGGGGTCGGGCTCGCCGGTGAGCAGCGACTCGTCGATCTCCAGGCCGTCCGCCTCGGTGACCTCGCCGTCGACGATCACCTTGTCGCCGATGCCGAGCAGCACCGTGTCGTCGAGCACGATCTCGGCGACGGAGATCTGTTCGACGGTGCCGTCCCGGCGGACCTCGGGGCGGGCCTCGCCGATCAGGGCCAGGCTGTCCAGGGTCTTCTTGGCGCGCAGCTCCTGGATGATGCCGATCGCCGTGTTGGCGACGATGACCAGGCCGAACAGGCCGTCCTGGAGCGGGCCGACGATCAGGATGATCCCGAACATCACGCCGATGATCGCGTTGAAGCGGGTGAAGACGTTGGCCCGGACGATCTCCTTGGCGGAGCGGCTGGACCGTACGGGGACGTCGTTGACCTGTCCGCGCGCGACGCGTTCGGCCACCTCGGCGGAGGTCAGCCCGCCGCGTCGGCCGGGCAGCAGCCCGAGGGGGTGCGCACCGTCGGGGCGGTCGGCGTCGCCGGGCTGCTCTTCCGCGGGGTGGGCAGGCTGCGTCATGGCACCGACTCTACGGGTGCCTTATGTCCGGTGCGTGCTACTAAAGGACTATTCAGTCCGACTGGGTGGCCGGGTCCTGGCCGTCGTCTCCGGCCGCCCGGTTCGCGGCCTCGGCGGCGCGGTCGCGGGCGATGGCGTCCCGTCGGGCGCGGCAGTACCAGAGGCCGATCAGGCCGAGCAGGCCGCCGGAGAGGCAGATCCACGGCCAGGTGCCGTGGCCGTGGTCGGAGAGGGTGCCCTGGAAGGGGAGCAGGGCCAGGAAGGCGACGAACCACAGCACCGTGCCGCCGCCGACGATGGCGACGTCGTTGGCCTCCAGCGGAGGGGGCGAGGGGTGCAGCGGCGTCTTGGGCATGGGGCCTAGCGTACGGTGCGGCGGCAGGCCCGCAGGGGCCCTCTGGTTTCTACGCGCGAAGATAGCGCGTGTGCGATCGGGAAACCATACTGAAAGTTCCCCGCCCGGCCACCGTCGCCCCGGGCGTCCCCCCTCCTCAGCTCCCCCACAGAGGACGCACGCATGCCTGTGGTCCAGCCGACCACCGAGTCGCCCGAACCCGCCTCCAGCGCCCCCAAGCCCCCCGCCGGCGCCCTGGACCGCTACTTCCGGATCAGCGAGCGCGGCTCCACCCTGCCGCGCGAGATCCGCGGCGGCGTCGCCACCTTCTTCACCATGGCGTACATCCTGGTGCTCAACCCGATCATCCTGGGCAGCGCCACGGACATGACCGGGGCCCACCTGGACAGCGCCCAGCTGGTCACCGCCACCGCCCTCACCGCAGGTCTCACCACCCTGCTGATGGGCGTGATCGGCAACGTCCCGATCGGCCTGGCCGCCGGCCTCGGCGTCAACACCATCGTGGCGCTCCAGCTCGCCCCCAAGATGACCTGGCCGGACGCCATGGGCATGGTCGTGCTGGCCGGCTTCGCGATCATGCTGCTGGTCGCCACCGGCCTGCGCGAGCGGGTCATGAACGCCGTGCCGCTCGGGCTGCGCAAGGCCATCGCGATCGGTATCGGCCTGTTCATCGCCCTCGTCGGCCTGGTCGACTCCGGCTTCGTCAGCCGCATGCCGGACGCCGCGCACACCACCGTCCCGCTGCAGCTCGGCGGCAGCGGGCACCTGCTCGGCTGGCCGGTGCTGATCTTCGTGTTCGGCCTGCTGCTCACCCTCGTCCTGCTGATCCGCAAGGTGCCCGGCGCCATCCTGATCAGCATCGTGGTCAGCACCGCGCTCGCCGTGGTGATCGACAAGCTCGTCGACGTCCCGGCGCTCAAGTGGGGCCTGACCGTCCCGGCCTGGCCGGGCAACCCGGTCGCCGCCCCGGACTTCGGCCTGGTCGGCAAGGTCAGCCTGTTCGGCGGCTTCGAGAAGGTCGGCGTGCTGACCGGCGTGCTGTTCGTCTTCACCGTGCTGATGTCCTGCTTCTTCGACGCGATGGGCACCATCCTCGGCGTCGCCGACGAGGCCCACCTGCTCGACGAGAACGGCGACCTGCCCGGCATCAACAAGATCCTGATGGTCGACGGCATCGCCACCGCGGCCGGCGGCGCCACCTCCGCCTCCGCGAACACCTGCTTCGTGGAGTCCACCGCCGGTGTCGGCGAGGGCGCCCGGACCGGCTTCGCCTCGATCGTCACCGGCCTGCTCTTCGTGGTCGCGCTCTTCCTCACGCCGCTCGCCACCATGGTCCCGGCCCAGGCCGCGACCCCGGCCCTGGTCACCGTCGGCTTCCTGATCCTGGCGGGCTCGATCAAGGAGATCGACTGGTCGGACCACACCATCGCGATCCCGGCCTTCCTGACGATCGTGATGATGCCGTTCACCTATAGCATCACCAACGGCATCGGCTTCGGCTTCATCGCCTTCTGCGTCCTGCGCCTGGCCGCCGGGCGCGGGCGCAGCGTGCCCGTCCCGCTGTACGCGGTGGCGTCGGTGTTCGCCTTCTACTACCTGATGCCGGCCCTCGGCCTGCTCTGACGCCGTACCGCTCCACCGGCGGCCCCGTCCTCTCCCTTTCGGGGAAAGGGCGGGGCCGCCGTCGTTGCCCGGTGCCCGCGGAGCCCGTTGCCTGCGGGGCCGGTCGAACGCCGCCCGGGAAAATGTCAAAAAGGGGCCTGTGTAGCGAAGTTGACGGAGGGAATACTGCCTGGACGGACACGGGGAGGGGGCTCGACCGATGGTGCAACAGGATCCGCCCGGGGGAGACGAGGCGAAGCTGCTGCCGGAGCTGTTCTGGACGGCGGACAAGGCCTCGCTGGACGGCCAGCGCGAGACGCTGCGCTGGTACCGCGGACTGATCGCCATGCTGGTGATCGCCGCCGTGATCGGCTCGTTCCCCGGGCCGAAGGACCGCGGCTCCTTCGACAGCGTGCCGCTGTACTCGGTGGGCGCCTTCCTGATCGCCGGCTACTTCTGGTCCCGGCTGCGCCGCAGCAACCCGCAGGGGCGCTGGTACGAGGCCCGGGCGGCGGCCGAGTCGGTCAAGACGCTGGCCTGGAAGTACACCGTCCGGGCCCGGCCGTTCGACGGCGAGGCGGAGTCCGCGGACGTGGACCGCGGCTACCTGCTCCAGGTCGAGGACGTGCTGCGGGCCTTCGAGGACCCGGAGATCGTGCCGCCCGGCACCGTCCCCGAGATCACCCCGGAGATGCGGCGGATGCGGGCCGGCAGCCTGACCACCCGCCGCATGCTCTACCTGCGCACCCGGGTCGAGGGCCAGCGCACCTGGTACCGCGCCCGGGCCGAGGCGTGCGAGACGCAGGCGGTGTCCTGGGGGCTCGGCATCGCGGCGCTGATCATCATCGGCGCGGCGGCGGCCGTCGCCCAGGCCACCGGCGCCCTCCAGGTGCACGTCTTCGGCGCCAGCTCGGCCGCGGCCGCCGCCGTCATCGCCTGGACCCAGCTCAAGCAGTTGCGCCCGCTGGCCGCCGCCTACCAGCTGGCCGCGCGCGAACTGGAGAACGTCGGCAACCAGCTCTCCGACCTCGACCTCAAGACGCCGGACGCCGAGGCACGCTGGGCCCGGATGGCCGCCGAGGCGGAGGACGCGGTGTCCCGCGAGCACACCACCTGGCGGGCCCGCCGGGCGTTTCCGCGGTAGCGGCCGGGGCCGTCGACGCCCGGTAGCGGCCGGGGCCGTCAATGCCGGGGAGCGGCCGGGCCTGTCGATGCCGGCGGGCGGCCGCGGCCGTCAACTCCGGGGAGGGGCTGGGGAGATCCGGCGAAGCGGACGCCACGCCGGGCGCACAGGTGTGCGGAGTGCGTGAGGGTCGGGCGGGAAGGCGTAGAACGTAATCATTACGTGTCCATGCCCTGGTTTCATCGCCTGCGCGCGACCCCAGTCCCTGTCCGGAGGCCCTCTTGCGCATTCTCCTGATCGCCAGCGCGTTCAACAGCCTGACCCAGCGCGTCCACACCGAGCTGCGCGGGCGCGGCCACCAGGTCGCCGTCCAACTCGCCCTCGGCGACGAGGCGATGAGGGCGGCGGTGGACCGTACCGACCCCGAGCTGATCATCTGTCCGATGCTCACCAAGGCCGTCCCGCAGGACATCTGGTCCACCCGGACCGTCCTGATCGTGCACCCCGGGCCCCAGGGCGACCGCGGCCCCTCCTCGCTCGACTGGGCGATCACCGAGGGGGCGGACCGCTGGGGCGTGACCGTCCTCCAGGCCGTCGAGGAGATGGACGCCGGCGACATCTGGGCGTCCGTCGAGTTCCCCGTCACCGACTGCGGCAAGAGCGAGCTGTACCGGGGCGAGGTCGCCGACGCGGCCGTCGAGGCCGTCCTGCTCGCCGTCCAGCGCTTCGAGGGCGGGCTGTTCACCCCCGAACCGCTCGACTACGACCGGCCGGACGTCCACGGCAGGCTGCGGCCCCTGCTGCGGCAGGACGCGCGCCGGATCGACTGGGCCGCCGACGACACCGCCACCGTGCTGCGCAAGCTCCGCGCCGCCGACTCCCAACCCGGCGTGCTCGACGAGCTGTTCGGACGCGAGTACTTCCTGCACGGCGGCCACCCCGAGGACGAGCTGCGCGGCCCGGTGCCCGGCGCCGTGCTCGCCACCCGCGACGGCGCGATCTGCCGCGCCACCGTGGACGGCGCGGTCTGGATCCCCCAGTTGCGCCCGCGCCGCACCCCGGGCGGGCCCGCCACGTTCAAGCAGCCGGCCGCGACGGTGCTCGCCGGCCTGCTGCACCGGGTCCGCGAAGTCCCGGTGACGCCGACCTCGGCGGCCCGCCGGGACACCTGGTCGGAGCTGCGCTACCGCGAGGAGGGCGACGTCGGCTACCTCGAATTCGCCTACGCGGGCGGGGCGATGAGCACCGGGCAGTGCCGCCGGCTGCTCGCCGCCTACCGCGAGGCCGCCGACCGGCCCACCTCGGTGCTGGTGCTCGGGGCGCCCCGGGACTTCTACTCCAACGGGATCCACCTCAACGTCATCGAGGGTGCGGCCTTCCCGGCGCTGGAGTCCTGGGAGAACATCAACGCGATGGACGACCTGGTCCACGCGGTCCTCACCACGACCGACAAGCTCACCGTCGCCGCCCTGGCCGGGAACGCGGCGGCCGGCGGCCTGATGGCGGCCCTCGCCGCCGACGAGGTGTGGTGCCGGGAGTCGGCGGTGCTCAACCCGCACTACCGGCTGATGGGCCTCTACGGCTCCGAGTACTGGACGTACACCCTGCCGCGCCGGGTCGGCGATGAGCAGGCCGCGCGGCTGACCACCGAGGCGCTGCCGGTCGGCGCCGAACACGCCCGCCGGATCGGCCTGGTGGACCGCACTTGCGGCGGGGACGCGGCCGCCTTCCGGCGCTGGGTGGTCCGGGAGGCCGCCGCGCTCGGCGCCTCGCCCGAACTCACCGGGCGGCTGGTCGACAAGAAGCGCCGCCGGTCCGTCGACGAGGAGGCGAAGCCGCTGGCCGAGTACCGGGCGGAGGAACTGCGGCGGATGCACGCCAACTTCTACCGGGCGGGCGAGCCGTACCACGTGCTGCGGCGGGACTTCGTGCACAAGGTCTGCCCGGTGGCCACGCCCGCGCACCTGACCAGGCTGCTGGGGCGGCCGGAGTGAGCGGGCGGCGTCGGCCGGAGTGAGCCGAGGGCGTCCGGCTGGGGTGGGGGACCCGGTCGGACGCCCTCGGGGCTTGGGGGACTGGGAGACGGGGGGCTTCAGGGGCCTTGGGGCCCGCCCGGCTCAGCGCCTGGTGCCGGCCTCGTCCCGCTGCCGCCGCTGGCGCGGGACCAGCGGGACCAGCGGGACCAGCGGCGCCGCCGGGCCGAGCAGGAGCGGCTGCGTGGTGCTGCGGCTCGGCGAGACCGCGAAGGCCAGCGAGCCGAAGAAGACGTAGCAGCCGAGCCCGACCCCGAGCGGGAAGATGAACTGCAGCGCCATCACGCCGCCCTGGGTGGAGTGCGAGTAGTCGAGCCGCACCGAGAGCGCCGCCATGCCGGTGTAGTGCATCGCGCACACCGCCACGCCCATGACCGGCGCGGCCGCCAGGACGGCGAGCGTGCCGCGGATGTTCAGGGTGGCCCAGAGCGCGGCGGTGGCCGCGAACACGGCGATGGCGACGGACAGCCAGACCGTGAGCCGGTCGTAGTCGAGGTGGCCGGGCAGGACCATCGCGGCCATCCCGAGGTAGTGCATCGCCGCGACCCCGAGGCCGGTGGTCAGCCCGCCGGCCAGCAGGGACAGGACGGGGCGGCGGCTGTACCCGACGGTGAACAGGCCGATGCCGACGACGGCGATGGCGACCAGCAGGCTGAGCACGGTCAGCCCGGGGCGGTAGCTGATCTCGACCCCGGTGACGGAGAAGCCGAGCATCGCGATGAAGTGCATGGACCAGATCCCGGCGCCGAGCGAGGTCGAGGCGAAGAGCAGCCAGACCACCCTGGTCCGGCCCTGCGAGACGAGTGCCCAGCGGGCGCTGCGCAGGGCGACGAAGGCGCCGAGGCAGGCGACGAAGTACGAGACCGCCGGTGTCACCCAGCCGTGGTCGGCATGATGGATCTCACCCAAGAGAGCTCCCAGGACGGATGCGGGGGAGGAAGGGCGCCAGGCCTCGGGCGGACACGGATGGTCGGGAAGGAACGCGGCAACGGGCGCGGGAACGGCGCCGCCGAAGGGAGACCTGGCGTGTGGTGCCCCTGACAACGGGGGACAGTAGCCACTACCGGACGGTCGCACAAGGTTCGCGCTTTTCGTGAAGTCCCAGGTCAGGATGGACCTTTACGCGGCCTGCATGATCTTGGCACCAACTCCTGACACCGCCTGCGCACGGCACCCGGTCGGTTCGTCCGTTACTCCGGGTTCGTCACCTCGGGTTCGTCGCTCCGGGTTCGTCGCTCCGGGTTCGTCACTCCAGCGGGGCTAGCCCGAACGGGTGGCCGGCCGGGTCGATCAGCACCTTGAGCGTCCGGCCGTGCTGGTACGTCGGCTCGGTCGCGCCGAGCGCGAGCGCCTTCGCGATGGCCTCGTCCAGGTCGTCCACGTAGAAGTCCAGGTGGAAGTGCTTGCCGCCGTCCGGCTCCGTCCACGGCTCCGGCCGGTAGCCCGAGACCCGGCCGAAGCCCAGCGGGCTGCCGCCCTCCGGGTTGTCCAGGATCGCGAACTGCTCGTCCAGGTGGCGGCTCTCCCAGCCCAGCAGCTCGCCGTAGAACCCGGCCAGCGCGATCGGGTCGGCGCAGTCGATGGTGACCATGGCGAGGCGGGCGAAGCCGGTGTCGCCCGGCGCGGCGGTGAGGCCGGCGGCGAGGCCGGAGGCGGGGTCGGCGGCGAGGTCGGACATGTCTGGTCGGCCCTTCCAGTCGAGATCATTCGAGACCCAGCACCAGCATCGCACCGGGTCGATCTTCCGGCGCGCGGTGAACGGACGGGGCCGGCGGGGTGGAATGGGAACGCATTTTCCTTAGCGAGAGTAATGACGTAAGCTAAAGAACATGCCCGAGATGTCCGAGCAGGACCTCGCAGCGATCAATCAGCTGCGATCGTCCACGATGCGCCTCTCCCGTCGACTCAAACACCAGCGGGTCGAGGAGTCGCTGAGCCCCACCGAGATGGGGGTGCTCGGCACCCTCGCCAGATGCGGAAAGGCGACACCGGGTGAGCTCGCCCGGAAGGAGCACGTGCAGCCGCCCTCCATGACCAGGATCGTCGCGATGCTGGAGGAGAAGGGGCTGGTGCGGCGCGAGCCGCACCCCGAGGACCGCCGCCAGGTGGTCGTCAGCAGCACCGAGCAGGCCGAGGCGATCCTCGCCGAGAGCCGCCGGCGCCGCAACGTCTGGCTCGCCGAGCTCGCCGAGGGGCTCGACGAGGAGGAGTGGGCCGTCCTCCGGGAGGCCGCGCCCGTGCTCTACAAGCTCGCACACCTCTAGGCACGCCGACCCCGGCCCGCCGGCCGGGAGAAGAAGGAGTACCGCATCACCGCAGGACCGACCACAGAAACCAGGAGCGCGACGGCCGCAGTTCGGGCCGTCGCGCCGCGAGGGGAGACCACCGTGACACCGCCGGCCGCAGCCAGCGCCGCCGCCATCCGCACCGACGACCAGACCACCGACCCCGCCGCGGCAGGCGCCGCGGCCGCCGACCTCCAGGCACCCGCCCCCACGGGGCTGCCCGGCAGCGGCGACGACGACCCCGACGAACGCACCGCGGCGGACGACCCCGCCGCTCCCGGACGCACCCACGCGTCCACGTCTCCCACAGGTGCCCGCTTCACGAGGCCCGGGGGGATGTTCTCCTCCCTGCGCGTTCGCAACTACCGCTACTACTTCGCCGGCCAGGTGGTGTCCAACACCGGCACCTGGATGCAGCGGATCGCCCAGGACTGGCTGGTCCTCAGCCTCACCGGCAGCCCCCTCGCGGTCGGCATCACCACCGCCATGCAGTTCCTGCCGATGCTGCTGCTCGGCCTGTTCGGCGGCGTGCTCGCCGACCGGATGCCCAAGCGCCGGCTGCTGATCTACACCCAGGGCGCCATGGGCCTGCTGGCCGCCGGCCTGGCCGTCCTGACCATCGGCGGCGTCGTGACGCCGTACTACGTGTACGCCTTCGCGCTGCTGCTCGGCCTGGTCACCGTGGTCGACAACCCGACCCGGCAGGCCTTCGTGTCCGAGATGGTCGGGCCCAAGGACCTCGCCAACGCGGTCAGCCTGAACGCCGCCAACTTCCAGACCGCCCGGCTGGTCGGCCCCGCCGTCGCGGGCCTGCTGATCGCCGTGGTCGGCAGCGGCTGGGCGTTCGCCGTCAACGCGCTGTCCTTCGCCGCCGTGATCGGCGGGCTGCTCGCCATGCGGGAGAGCGAACTGCGCCCGACCGAGCCGATCGCCCGCGAGAAGGGCCAGCTGCGGGAGGGCCTGCGCTACGTCAAGGAGCGGCCCGAGCTGCTCTGGCCGATGGTCCTGGCCGGGTTCATCGGCACCTTCGGCTTCAACTTCCCGACGCTGCTCTCCGGCTTCGCCTACGACACCTTCAAGGTCGGCGCCGGGCAGTACGGCCTGCTGAACACCGCGATGGCGGTCGGCTCGCTGGCCGGCGCGCTGCTCGCGGCCCGCCGGGGCGTGCCCAGGCTGCGCCGGCTGGTGGTGGCGGCGCTGGCCTTCGGCTCGCTGGAGGTGGTGGCCGCGTTCGCACCCGACTACTGGACCTTCGCGGTGCTGCTGACGCTGATCGGGGTGTTCGGACTCAGCTTCAACACTTCCGTCAACTCCATGCTGCAGTTGGCCACCGACCCCGCGATGCGCGGTCGCGTGATGGGCCTGCTGGTGCTGGTCTTCACCGGCGGCACGCCGATCGGCGCCCCGATCGTCGGCTGGGTGACCGCCTCGTACGGGCCCCGGCTCGGCCTGCTGGCCTGCGGACTGGTGTCCGCGCTGGCGGCCGGTGTGGTGGGCCTGGTGCTGGCCCGCAGCGCGGACCTGCGGGTGCGGTTCGACCTGCACCCCGGCCGTGGCGGCCGGGTGGTGGCCTTCGTGCCGCGGACCATCACCGCCGCCAAGTCGGAGCTGGCGCCCGCCTGCTGACGAAGCGCCATGCCCCGGGGTGGTGGTCCGCCCCGGGGCTTCGGTGCAGGGTCGGGGGTCCTTCGGTGCAGGGCCGAAGGGTCAGAGCCGGATCGCGAGGACCTGGCCGGGCCAGATGCCGTTCGGCTGCTCGGCCTCGAAGGACTCGGTCTCGGTGAACCCGAGCGCCCGGTACTGGCCGACCAGCCTGCGGTCGGCGCCCGCGTAGCAGTCCACCCGCAGCAGGCCGAGGCTGCGCCGGCGGGTCTCCTCGACCGCGTCGGCGATCAGCGCGGTGCCGATCCCCGAGCCCTTGCGGCTGCGGTCGGTGACCAGGATGCGGACGTACAGCTCGGGCTCGTCCACTGCGGGGATGTACTTCCCCCGCTGCTCGGACAGCACGCAGCAGCCGACGGTGCGGCCCTCGTCGTCCTCGGCGAGGCGGATCAGGAACGGTTCGGTGGCGTACTCGGAGACCTGCTCGACCCGGGCCGGGATGGTGCTGAAGGGCTGGTCGCCCCACTGGCCGGTGCGGCCCTGGCCGGCCAGCCAGCCCACGGCGCTGTCGAGCAGGGCGAGGATGTCGGGAATGTCGTCCGGTCCCCCGGTGCGGATCTTCATAGGAAACGTTCTAGCCCAAACCGCCTCGCGCGGGAAGATGTCTCCATGAGGCTCTTCGTGGCGGTCCTGCCGCCGGTCAACGTGCTGCAGGGGCTGTCGGACGCGGTGGCGCCGGTGCGCGGGCTGCCCGGGGCGGACCGGCTGCGCTGGACCACCGTCGAGGGCTGGCACCTGACCCTGGCCTTCCTCGGCGAGGTGCCGGCCGAGGAACTGCCGGAGCTGGAGGCGGGCCTGGCCGCCGTCGCCGAGGTGCACCCGGTGCACCGGCTGCGGCTGTCCGGCGCCGGCCGGTTCGGCGACCGGGTGCTCTGGGTCGGGGTGGAGGGGCAGACCTGGGCGCTGCGCCGGCTCGCCGAGGCCGTGTCCGAGGCCACCGCCGCGGTGACCGGGGAGGTCGACGCCTTCGCCTTCCACCCGCACCTCACGCTCGCCCGGGCCGGCTCCTCGCGCGGCCACCGGCGGGCCGTCCAGCGGCTCGCGGCGGCCGAGCTGGACACCCTGGCGGCCGCGCTGGCCGACTACCGGGGGCCCGAGTGGGAGGCCGCCGAGCTGCACCTGATGCAGAGCGACCTGGACGGCGGCTTCGCCCACTACTCGTCGCTGCGCGCCTGGCCGCTCGCCGACTGGAGCTGAGCCGGGGCGCGGTCGGGCCCGGGGCGGCGGTTTGGGTCCGGGTGGTCGTTTCGGCCGGGGTGGCCGTTGGGCCCGGAGCGGCCGTTGGGCCCGGGGCTCCGGTCCGTCGGCGGGTGGGCCGGAGGTACGCTCGTTGACCGTGGATCCCAAGACTCGTATGCGTATCGTGACCGGCACCCTGGTGCTGCTGCTGGTCGTCGTGCTGATCAGCTCGATGGTCGGCGGGTAGGCCCGGCCGGCGGGCCCGCCTACCCGGCCCGGCTGGTCGGCCCCGCCGCAACGGCTGAGGGCCACCGCCCGGAGGCGGTGGCCCTCAGCCGTGCACGGGATCGCTCAGAGCTGCTCGACCACGTAGTCGATGCAGTGGGTGAGCGCCTCGACGTCCGCCGGGTCGATCGCCGGGAACATCGCGACGCGCAGCTGGTTGCGGCCCAGCTTGCGGTACGGCTCGGTGTCCACGATGCCGTTGGCACGCAGTGCCTTGGCGACGGCGGCGGCGTCCACCGACTCGTCGAAGTCGATGGTGCCGACCACCTGGGAGCGCTCGGCCGGGTTCGCCACGAACGGGCTGGCGTAGGAGGACTTCTCGGCCCACGCGTACAGCCGGGACGAGGAGTCAGCCGTACGGGCGACGGCCCAGTCGAGCCCGCCGTTGCCGTTCAGCCATTCCAGCTGGTCGGCCAGCAGGAACAGGGTGGAGATCGCCGGGGTGTTGTACGTCTGGTCCTTCGACGAGTTGTCGATGGCCGTCGGCAGGTCGAAGAACGGCGGGATGTACCGGCCGGAGCCGGCGATCTCGGCGGCGCGCTCCAGGGCGGCCGGGGAGAACGCGGCCAGCCACAGGCCGCCCTCGGAGGCGAAGGACTTCTGCGGGGCGAAGTAGTAGACGTCGGTCTCGGTGATGTCCACCGGCAGGCCGCCGGCGCCCGAGGTGGCGTCCACCAGGACCAGCGAGCCCTCGTCCGCGCCGACCGGGCGCTTGATCGGCATCGCGACGCCGGTCGAGGTCTCGTTGTGGGTGAGCCCGTAGACGTCGACGCCGGCCTCGGCGACCGGCAGCGGGTGGGTGCCCGGGGCGGTCTTGATGACGCTCGGCTCGGCGAGCCACGGCGCGGCCTTGACCGAGGAGGCGAACTTGGAGGAGAACTCGCCGAAGTCCAGGTGCTGGGACTTCTCCCGCACCAGGCCGAACGCGGCGATGTCCCAGAAGGCGGTGGAGCCGCCGTTGCCGAGGACGACCTGGTAGCCCTCGGGGAGCGAGAAGAGGCTGCTCACGCCCTCGCGTACGCGCTTGACCAGGTTCTTGACCGGGGCCTGGCGATGCGAGGTGCCGAGCAGGGAGGTCTGGGTGGCGGCGAGGGCACTCAGGGCCTCGGGGCGCACCTTGGACGGTCCGCAGCCGAAACGGCCGTCTGCGGGCTTGATGTCAGCGGGGATCTGGATCTGAGCCACGCGCGCAGCCTACCGGCCGGGGCGCCGCCCGGGGTACGGTCGTCCGCACGCTGAGACTGTGATCTTCACGGCTCCCAGCTGCGGAAACAGCGGGCCCGAACTGCGGAAACAGCGGGCCCGACGGAGGCCGGACCCGCTGTTCAGGGGTGGTGCGGACGCGGAGCGCCCGGGGCGCTCGGGGGCGTTCGGCGGGCGCTCGGAGCGCTCGGGGCGCTCGGTGGGCTCAGTGGCCGATGGCGTCCCAGCCCTCGATCTCCTCGGGGCGGCGCGGGCCGGGGCCGATGTAGCGCGCGGCGGGGCGCACGAGCCGGCCGGTGCGCTTCTGCTCCAGGATGTGCGCCGACCAGCCCGCGGTGCGCGCACAGGTGAACATCGAGGTGAACATGTGCGCCGGCACCTCGGCGAAGTCCAGCATGATCGCGGCCCAGAACTCGACGTTGGTGGCCAGCACGCGGTCGGGGCGGCGGTTGTGCAGCTCCTCCAGCGCGGCCTTCTCCAGCGCCTCGGCGACCTCGAAGCGCGGCGCGCCGAGCTCCTTGGCGGTGCGGCGCAGCACGCGGGCGCGCGGGTCCTCGGCGCGGTAGACGCGGTGGCCGAAGCCCATCAGGCGCTCGCCGCGGTCCAGCGCGTTCTTGACCCAGGTGGTGGCGTCGCCGGTGCGCTCGATCTCCTCGATCATGCCGAGCACGCGGGACGGCGCACCGCCGTGCAGCGGGCCGGACATCGCGCCGACCGCGCCGGAGAGCGCGGCCGCCACGTCGGCGCCGGTGGAGGCGATGACGCGGGCGGTGAAGGTGGAGGCGTTCATGCCGTGCTCGGCGGCGGAGGTCCAGTAGGCGTCGATGGCCTTGACGTGCTTCGGGTCCGGCTCGCCGCGCCAGCGGATCATGAACCGCTCGACGACCGTCTCGGCCTTGTCGATCTCGCTCTGCGGGACCATCGGCAGGCCCTGGCCGCGGGCCGACTGGGCCACGTAGGACAGTGCCATCACGGCGGCGCGGGCGAGGTCGTCGCGGGCCTGCTCGGCGGAGATGTCGAGCAGCGGCTTGAGGCCCCAGACCGGGGCGAGCATGGCGAGCGCGGACTGCACGTCGACCCGGATGTCACCGGAGTGCACCGGGATCGGGAACGGCTCGGCGGCCGGCAGGCCGGGGTTGAACTTGCCGTCCACCAGCAGGCCCCAGACGTGGCCGAAGGAGACGTGGCCCACCAGGTCGTCGATGTCGACACCGCGGTACCGCAGCGCGCCGCCTTCACGGTCGGGTTCGGCGATCTCGCTCTCGAACGCGACGACTCCCTCAAGCCCGGGTACGAAGTCGGACATACGACGGCTCCTTCAGTTCTGCGATCGGCGCTGCGCCGTGGTGGGGCGGCGCGCCAGTGACCGAATGGTGGTTGGCACTCGGTGCCAGAGTGACAGGCACCGGGTGCATTGCGCCATACACCACCATGGTGATGTTGCGCTTGGGCCCGCTTGACTTTTCCGCCGAGGGTCGGTCGTGCCCGGGAATCTCCGGAACCAAACGCCTGGTTCGGGACAATTCACCTTACGGGGGGCGGTCGAGCGGTGGCGGGACACCTTATCTCCCACCGGGGTTTGTCCGGAGGTAGCGGTGCCGGTTGCTTGTCGTACGGGATGATGTTGACGTGCAGACCCCGGAACGCGCCCAGTCGACGCCCCTGAGCCCCGCCACCCGGATCCTGGCCGACGATGCCCGGCCCGGACCGGACCTCACCGTGATGCGCAAGCACTACACCCACGAGGGCCTGGTCGAGGAACAGCTCGCGCCCGAGCCGATCGCCCAGTTCACCCGCTGGTTCCACGAGGCGGACGACGCCGGGGTGGTCGAGCCCAACGCGATGGTGCTCTCCACCGCCGACGCCCAGGGGCGGCCCAGCTCGCGCACCGTCCTGCTCAAGGGCTACGACGCGCGCGGCTTCGTCTTCTTCACCAACTACGGCTCCCGCAAGGGCTCCGAGCTCGCCGCCAACCCGCACGCCGCGCTGCTGTTCCCG
Organism: Kitasatospora sp. NPDC059812; assembly: GCF_042732075.1. NCBI lineage: Bacteria > Bacillati > Actinomycetota > Actinomycetes > Kitasatosporales > Streptomycetaceae > Kitasatospora > Kitasatospora sp. NPDC059812. Next base: position 4,436 of record NZ_JBHWIO010000058.1, on the reverse strand, counting down.
TGGATCGCGCTGGCCCGCCAGGTGATCGTCCAGGGGCGGGTGGAGAAGGTCGGCCGGGACGAGACCGCCGCCTACTTCCGCACCCGGCCGCACGGCTCGCAGCTCGGCGCCTGGGCCAGCGAGCAGTCCAGCCCGGTCGGCGGGCGCGACGTCCTCGAACAGCGCTACGCCGAACTGGAGCGCCGCTACCCGGAGGGCGAGGGCGTGCCCGTGCCGCCGTTCTGGGGCGGGTACCGGGTGATCCCGGAGAGCGTGGAGTTCTGGCAGGGGCGGGAGAACCGGCTGCACGACCGGCTGCGCTACTTCGCCGATCCGGCCGGAGCGGGCGGCTGGCGGGTGGAGCGGCTCTGCCCGTAGCGGGCGGGTCTGCGAGGCGTTCGAATGCCGGCGGGTCCGTCGGCGGGTCCGCCGTTGGGCTGGTCGGGTTCGTCGGGTCCGCCGTCGGGCTCGCCGTCGTGCGGAGGCGGGAGAGTGTTGGGCGCTGTCGAATCGCGCCAACTGGCCTTCGCCCAACGGTGGTTCGGGTGGGGCGCGAGCGTCGAGGGAGGGGGCTCCGGCCGCGCCGGTGGAGCGGGTCGGGCCGGGTCGGCGGCCGTACGTTGGCGCAGGGGCGCCGCCGGGGTGGGTTCGACGGCGCGACGCCGTGCCCCTGTGCGCCGGTCAGGTGTCTTCACGCGACCGCCGAGTGGGTGAACTTTTGGCGAGACTTCGCTGCGTGAAGGGGGTAGTGGGCTGTTAGGGGCGCGCAAGAGCACGGCGCAGCCCACGTGCTGGCAGTACCCTGGTCGACTAGGCCGACGTATATACCCGGCCCTGCTTCTCTCTAACCCCCATCGTGGAAGAGAATCGAACATGACACCCGCACTGGACACCATGCCCCGCACTGAACTGACGGAGCCTCAGGGCGAAATCCGGCCTTCACTGGCCGACCTCGCCCAGCTCGGCGCCGAGGAACTCTCTGCCAGGATCCGACGAGCCCTGCCCGACACCGGTGCGGGTGCGGTGCCGGTCGCGGCCTTCAACTCCTCCATCTGATCGGCCGACTGACCGTCGGCTCCGGCTGAATCCGATCGACCATGACGCCAACTCCGCTGCCTTTCACCCAATTCGTCGTGAAAGTGCACAGCCGGTGTGATCTTGCCTGCGATCACTGCTACGTATACGAGCACGCCGACACCAGTTGGCGTCGACGCCCCAAGGTCATCGGTGACGAAGTCCTGAACAAGATCGCCGAGCGGATCGGCGACCACGCGGCCGCACACCGGCTGCCCGCCGTCCGGGTCGTCCTGCACGGGGGAGAACCCCTGCTCGCCGGCCCGGACCGGTTACGCCACGCGGCCAAGGCGCTCCGGGCGGCCCTGCCGCCCGGCTGCGCACTCGACCTGCGCATCCACACCAACGGCGTCCAACTGGACGACGCCTACTGCGAACTCTTCGCCGAAGTCGGCATGAGGGTCGGCATCTCGCTCGACGGAGACCGCGCCGCCAACGACCGCCACCGCCGCTTCGCCGACGGCCGCAGCAGCCACCCGCACGTCCTGCGGGCGGTCGAGCGGCTGCGCCGGCCCGCGTACCGGCACCTCTACGCCGGGCTGCTCTGCACCGTCGACATCGAGAACGACCCGGACGCCGTCTACCGGGCCCTGGCCGAACTCGACCCCCCCGCCGTCGACTTCCTGCTGCCGCACGCCACTTGGGAGGACCGGCCGAAACCGGCCGCCGACGGTGCGCAAACGCCTTACGCGGACTGGCTGTTGGCCGTGTACCGGAGATGGGACGCCGACGGCCGCCCGTTCGCCGTCCGCACCTTCGAATCCGTCCACCGGACGTTGCACGGGCTCTCCAGCCTCACCGAATCGCTCGGCCTGGAACCCTCCGACCTCGTCGTCCTGGAGACGGACGGCAGCTTCGAACAGGCCGACAGCCTCAAGACCGCCTACGACGGCGCGCCGGAGACGGGGTACGACGTCTTCACGCACAGCCTCGACCAGGTCGCGCTGCACCCCGGCATGACCGCCCGCCAGTCGGGGCTGGCCGGGCTGAGCGCGGCCTGCCGGGCCTGCCCGGTCGTCCGCAGCTGCGGCGGCGGTCTGTACGCCCACCGGTACCGGGCCGACACGGGCTTCGACAATCCCTCCGTCTACTGCGGTGACCTCATGAAGCTCATCAACGAACTCGCCGGCGACGCCGCCGGTTCCGCGGCCGCCGCTGGTTCCGCCGCCGGTTCCGCCGCCGCGGTGGGTCCTTCCGTGCCCGCCCAGGCCGGGGAGCCGGTGGTGCCGGCCACCCTCACCGAGCGGCAGCTCGACCAGCTCGCCCGCGGGTACGGGGACCAGGACACCGTACGGGCCCTGTCCCGCGCCCAACTCGCCCTCACCCGGGCCATGCTGGCCGCCGCCTGGGACGCCTCCGGGCAGCCCGGATCGGCGGCCTGGGCGCTGCTGTCCGAACTCGACGCGAGCGCACCCGCCGCCGTCGACGCCGTCCTCGCCCACCCGTACGCCCGCGCCTGGGCCGCCCGCCGGCTTGCCGGGGACCTCACCGTCGGGCTCGGCCCGCTGGCCGCCCTGGCCGCCGCCGCCGCCGTCCGCGCCGGGCGGGGGGACGCGGTCGCGGTGCCGGTGCGCGGCGGGTGGCTGCACCTGCCGACCCTCGGGCGGACCGCCGCCCCGGACGGGGAGGCGGTCGTCACCGGCCTGGCCGACGGGTTCAGCGTGCGGGCGTCCGACGGATCGGTGTCCGCCGCCCTGGACCAGCCGCTGCGGCGGGTCCGGCTGGCCGGAGGGTGGACGGTCACCCTGGAGGACGTCGACCCGTTGCGCGACAGCCACGACCACGCCGTGGCCGGCCGGCTCTCCGACGGCGAACTGCTCGACTGGACAGGCGCGTTGCGCGAAGCCTGGGAACTGCTCGGGCACGACCTGCCCGCGTACGCGGAAGGCCTCCGGGCCGGCCTCACCACCATCACCCCGCTACGGCCGGGCCCCACCGGGCGGGACGTCAGCTCGGCCGCCCGGCAGGCCCACGGCGCGGTCGGCATCGCCCGGCCCGCGACCGCGCCGACGCTCGCACTGCTGCTCGCGCACGAGTTCCAGCACGTCAAACTCGGCGCCGTACTGGACCTGTTCGACCTCCACGACCCGGCCGACGACCAGCTGTACCTCGCGCCGTGGCGGCCCGACCCGCGCCCGCTCGAAGGCCTGCTCCAGGGCACCTACGCGCACCTCGCCGTCACCGAGTACTGGGGCACCCGCGCGCTCGCCTACGACGGGCTGCCGGGCGAGGCCGCCGACCGGGCTCGCACCCAGTTCGCGCTCTGGCGCCGGTACACCGCCGAAGCCGTTGACCGGCTGGCCGGATCCGGCGCACTCACGGCGCTCGGCTTGCGCTTCGCCGACGGCATGCGTGAGAGCGTCGCACCGTGGCTCGCCGTACCGGTGCCCGCCGCCGCCGAACGGGCCGCCGAACGGGCCCGCCACGAGCGCGGTCACGAGCGCGGCCACGCCCGCCACGCCGAGGTCTGACCCAGAGGAGCGGCCATGCGCACCGTCACTGCTCTCACCGGCACCGCCCTCACCGCTGGGGGTTTGGCCGCCGGGTTCGCCCAACTCGGCGTCCGCCCGGGCATGGTGGTGCACGTCGAGGCCTCCCTGCGCGCCCTCGGCCCGGTGGACGGCGGCGCCGCCACCGTCGCCGACGCGCTGCTCCACGTCCTCGGCCCCGGCGGCACCCTGGTCGCCTACACCGCCACCCCCGAGAACTCCGCCACCTCGCGCATCCACCAGACCGCCACCGCCGGCCTCACCCCGGCCGAGACCGCCGCCTACCGGGCCCGGATGCCGCGGTTCGACCCGGCGACCACCCCCTGCTCGCCGACCATGGGCGCCCTCTCCGAGGAGATCCGCACCCGCCCCGGCGCCCTGCGCAGCCGCCACCCCCAGACCTCCTGGACGGCCCTCGGCCGGCACGCCCGCGAGATCACCGCCCACCACCCCCTCACCTCCCACCTCGGCCCCGAGTCCCCGCTCGGACGCCTCTACGACCTCGACGCCCGGGTGCTGATGCTCGGCGTCCCGATGGCCCGCTTCACCGCCTTCCACCTCGCCGACCAGCGCATGCCCGACGTCCCCCTGCGCGAATACCGCTGCGTCGGCCCCGACGGCTGGCTCACCTTCCGGGCCCCCGAGCTCGACGACCTCCACTTCGCCGACCTCGGCACCCGCGTCCTCGCCGCCGCCACCGGCATCACCACCACCCACCTCGGCACCACCGACTGCCGCCTCGTCCCCCTCCGCGAAGCCGTCGACCTCGCCGAACACCTCCTCCGCCCCTGAGCCCCCCACCCCAGCTCAGTTGCTCCCGTGGGCGGGGAGGGCCCCGCCCCGGGCGCGCGCGGCTGGGCGGCGGGTGAATGGGGTGGGTCTTGGGCGGCCGCC
>NZ_JBHWIO010000057.1:37519-58138 GCF_042732075.1 Kitasatospora sp. NPDC059812 | reverse complement strand
CGGGGCGCCGGCCTGGGCCGGGAGGACGTAGTGACGTGTGTCGGGGCGGGGGCCGGGAACCCGGCGCTGGTGCAGGCGATTCTGGTTGAGCCGCTTCGCGATCTCGTCGTCGTACTTCTTCGCGGTGGCCGCGTAGTCGCCACCCTGGAGGGCCGCGGTCAGGAACTCCTTGATCGGGTTCGGCTTGTCCTCGACGCTCGCCCAGTTCGGGGTGATCGGGGTGACCGCGCCGACCGCCGAGGCGGACTGGGCGGCCTTCGCGAAGTCGCCGGTGAGCTGGCTGTTCAGCGCGGCCTTGTTCGGGATGTTGCCGGCGGCGGCGACCGCGCCCTCGTTCTTGTCGTTGAGGGCGATCTTCAGGAAGTCCTTGGCCATGTCGGTGTTCTTGCTCTGCGCACCGATCGCCAGGTTCGAGCCGCCGAGGAAGACGCCGGAGGGCTTGTCAGCGGTCTTGCCCGGGAGCGGGAAGAAGCCGATCTTGTCCTTCGCCATGTCCTTCTCCGCCGGGAGCTCCCAGCCGAGGGCGATCATGGTGCCGACGTTGCCCTTGCCGAAGACGTCCTTCTGCTGCGGGGTGGCCTCGTCCTTGTCCTTCGGACCGGTGGCCGAGTAGCCCTGCAGCTTCTTGTAGGTCTCGAAGGCCTTCTGCGCCTCGGGCGAGGACAGGCCGCCGACCCACTTGTCGCCGTCCTTCTTGGCGATCTTGCCGCCCTCACCGGTGAGCAGACCGAAGTAGGTGTACCACTCCTGACCCGGCAGGTAGATCGGGTCGGCGACGCCCTCGGTGGCCTTCAGCTTGTCCAGGTCGGCGTAGAACTCGTCCAGGGTCTTCGGCGCGTCGGTCAGCTGGGCCTTGGCCCAGAGGTCCTTGTTGTAGGCGACGACGCGGTTGGAGACCCACCACGGGGCGGCGAACTGCTTGCCGTCCAGCTGGGCGGCCTCGTTCTGGTTGGCGTTCCAACCGTCGCCGCCCAGGGCGGACTTGTCCTTGGTGATGTCGAGCAGGCCGCCCGAGGCCGCGTAGCCGGAGGTCTGGGTGTTGCCGAGCTCGACGACGTCGACCGAGCCCTCGGACAGCGCGGCGGTCACCTTCTGACCGATGCCGTCCCACTCCTGGATCTGGAAGTCGACCTTGGAGCCCGGGTAGGTGGTCTCGAACTCGCTCTTGACCGCGTCGGTCCAGCCCTTCGGGGCGGAGCCGGTCATCAGCCACACCTTCAGCGTCTTGCCGCTGTAGTTCTTGGCGCCCGCCGCGGACGACGAGTTCGAACCGGCGTTGTCCTTGCTCTTGCCGTCCGAGCCACAGGCCGCCAGGCCGACGACCATTGCTGCGACGCCGACCGCCGCGATGAGCTGACGCTTCACGCCATCCTCCTGAGGGATGCCTGGGTTACCCCCGTCGGGCGGCAGCGGCAGACCCACGTAAAGCGGGGGGAAAGGTGCCGCGGACCCCTTCGAGCGGGTGGGGGGATTCATAGTGACCGGCCTAGTGGTGTAGACCAGATGCCTGGAGCTTGGCCTAGACCAATGGGCCTGTCAACGGCTGTTCGACCGATCCGGACCACCCGTTATCAAGCCGACACCGCACATCGTTCATCGCGTGATGAGGTATTCGTTCCGTAGCCATACATGCAACGATGTCACCCGTTAACTATGTGGCGGGGCCCGTAAAGGCCCCGCGAGAAGCGGGAGAACAGGTCCGATGAGCAGCGACGGGGGAACCACCGCCCAGGTCAACGACCCCGAGGTGAAAAACCTCCCGACGCAGGCCGGCGCCGACCCGACCGCGCGCGTCCCCAAGTACTACGGTCTCAAGCGCCACCTGCTCCAGCTGACCGAGACCCAGCCCGCCGGCACCCCGGTCCCGCCCGAGCGCGCGCTGGCCGCCCAGTTCGACACCTCCCGCACCACCGTGCGCCAGGCGCTGCAGGAACTGGTCGTCGAGGGCCGGCTGGAGCGCATCCAGGGCAAGGGCACCTTCGTCGCCAAGCCCAAGGTCGCCCAGGCCCTCCAGCTCACCTCCTACACCGAGGACATGCGGGCCCAGGGCCTGGAGCCCGCCTCGCGGCTGATCGAGATCGGCTACATCACCGCCGACGACCGGCTCGCCCCGCTGCTCGACATCAAGCCCGGCGGCCGGGTGCTGCGGATCGAGCGCCTGCGACTGGCCAACGGCGACCCGATGGCCATCGAGGTCGCCCACCTGTCCGCCAAGCGCTTCCCCGCGCTGCGGCGCAACCTCGCCAAGCACAACTCGCTGTACGCGGCGCTGCGCGAGGTGTACGGGGTCACCGTGGCCGAGGCCGAGGAGACCATCGAGACCACCCTCGCCAACCCGCGCGAGGCCGGCCTGCTCGGCTCCGACCTCGGGCTGCCGATGCTCCAGCTCTCCCGGCACTCCTTCGACGCCGACGGCGACCCGGTGGAGTGGGTCCGCTCGATCTACCGCGGCGACCGCTACAAGTTCATCACCCGGCTCAAGCGCCCGGAGTAGTCCGGGCGGAGCAGTCCGGGCGAGGCAGTTCGGGGCGGAGTAGCTCAGGGCAGAGCACTCCCCCCTCGCACCACGGGCACCGGCGCGCGCGACCCGCGCGCGCCGGTGCCCGTTCGCGTCACGGGAGGGGCAGTACCGGTCGAATACGACCGGTAGCCGTCCGGATGGCGGGAAGTTGCGCCGACCCCGGTGACATGGATCACTCCATGCCCTAGATTGCGCAGCCGTACTGACTGTCGATCACCGATGGTGCTGCTCGGCGGGTTCGCGGGGGCGTGCGGTGCCCCGCGGGCTGCGGCGCCGACGGGGAGAACCCTCCGGAGCGGAGCCGAAGATGCCGTCTGATCCCGATACCGTCGAACCTGTCATGCCCGAGCCACCCGGGGACCGGGTGCCCGCGGTGACCCCCGAACGGGTGCTGGCCGGGCTCGCCCTGCTCGTGCCGATCGTCGCGATGCTGTGGGTGTCCTCGTACGACAAGACCGACCCGGGCGTCGGCGGGGTGCCGTTCTTCTACTGGTACCAGCTGCTCTGGGTGCCGGTGTCCGCGGTGTTCACCGTGGCCGCGTACCTGCTGATCAACCGGGACGAGAAGGCCCGCAAGGCGGCGCGGAAGGCGGGTGGCGCGCGATGAGCCACGTCAACGTCACGGCCCTCACCGTCTTCGTGCTGTTCTTCGCCCTGGTCACCGTGATGGGATTCCTCGCCTCCCGCTGGCGCCGCGCGGACGACGCGGCGCACCTGGACGAGTGGGGCCTGGGCGGCCGCAGCTTCGGGACCTGGGTCACCTGGTTCCTGCTCGGCGGCGACCTCTACACCGCGTACACCTTCGTCGCCGTCCCGGCGGCGGTCTACGCGACCGGTGCGGCGGGCTTCTTCGCGGTGCCGTACACGATCGTCGCCTACCCGCTGGTCTTCCTCTTCCTGCCCCGGCTCTGGTCGGTCTCCCGGGTGCACGGGTACGTCACCCCGGCCGACTTCGTCCGCGGCCGGTACGGCTCGCGGCCGCTCTCCCTGGTCGTCGCGCTGACCGGGATCCTGGCCACCATGCCGTACATCGCGCTCCAACTCGTCGGCATCCAGGCGGTGCTGGACGTGCTGGGCGTCGGCGGCGGCGAGAACGCCAACTGGTTCGTCAAGGACCTGCCGCTGTTCCTCGCCTTCGGCGTGCTGGCCGCGTACACCTACTCCTCCGGGCTGCGCGCCCCGGCGCTGATCGCCTTCGTCAAGGACGCCCTGATCTACATCGTGATCATCGTCGCGGTGATCTACATCCCGATCCGGCTCGGCGGCTACGGGCACATCTTCGACGCGGCCGCGCACAAGTTCAGCGCCCCCAAGTCCCCCGGCTCGCTGACCCTCCCGGGCGACAAGCAGTGGACGTACGCGACGCTGGCGCTGGGCTCGGCGATGGCGCTGTTCATGTACCCGCACTCGGTGACCGGCGTGCTGGCCTCCAAGTCCCGCGGCACGGTGCGCCGCAACATGGCGATCATGCCCGCGTACTCGCTGATGCTGGGCCTGCTGGCGCTGCTCGGCTTCATGGCCATCGCGGCGGGCGTCGGCAAGGGCGACAAGAAGTTCAACGCCCAGCTGTCCGTGCCGCAGCTGTTCGCCGACATGTTCCCGGACTGGTTCACCGGCGTGGCCTTCGCGGCGATCGGGATCGGCGCGCTGGTGCCGGCCGCCATCATGTCGATCGCGGCGGCCAACCTGTTCACCCGCAACGTCTACAAGGAGTGGCTGAAGCCCGCCGCCACCCCGGCGGACGAGACCCGGATCGCCAAGCTGGTCTCGCTGCTGGTGAAGGTCGGCGCGCTGGTCTTCGTGCTCGGCATGGACAAGCAGGCCGCGATCAACCTCCAGCTGCTCGGCGGCCTGTGGATCCTGCAGACCTTCGTGGCGATCGTCGGCGGCCTGTTCACCCGCTGGTTCCACCACTGGGCGCTGTTCGCCGGCTGGGCGGCCGGCATGGCCTACGGCACCTGGAAGGCCTACGGCATCGCGAGCCCCGCCACCAAGCACTTCGGCGGCAACGCGGCCGCTATCCCCGGCATCGGCGAGATCGGCTACATCGGCCTGACCGCCTTCGCGCTCAACCTGATCGTCGCGGTGGCGCTCACCCTGGTGCTGCGCGCCGTCAAGGCGCCCGACGGCCCGGACGAGACCAGGCCCGCCGACTACAGCGCCGAGGCCGGCGACGAGGAGCCGAAGAACGCGCCGGAGCCCGTAGCGGCGCACTGATTCGCGCCGCACGCGCCCTGTGATCGCGCCGCCCTCTCCGTGAACACTGGAGAAGGCGGCGCGATCATATGTATGAACAGCCGCCTTCGCAGGGCACCACCAGACCGGACCGGCGACCGGCCGGCAACTGATCGACCCACGGGGAGCACGCGGCCATGGCAGAACTCGGCACCACCCTCAACGGCCAGCACCAGTCCACCCAGAGCCCGCACCACCTCACCACCCACCGCCCGGCGTCGGCCACCCGGCTGCCGTCCGTGCTGATCGCCACCCGGCACGGCGAGTCCACCGCCAACGTCGAGTTCCAGCTGGCCGAGGCCGCCGGCGCGCTCAGCGTCCCGATCAGCTGCCGGGACGCCGACATCCCGCTGTCGCTGCACGGCCAGCAGCAGGCCCAGGCGCTCGGCCGCTGGTGGGCCGCCCTGCCCAGCGCCGACCGCCCGCGCAGCGTCTGGTGCTCGCCGTACGTGCGCACCACCGAGACCGCCCGGATCGCGCTCGCCCAGGCCGCCGGGCTCGGCGCCGTCCCGGTCACCCTCGCCGTGCGCCACGACGAGCGGCTGCGCGACCGCGAGCTGGGCGTCCTGGAGATGCTGACCCGGGCCGCGATCGAGGCCAAACACCCGGAGGAGTCCGCCCGGCGGCGCAAGATGGGCGAGCTGTACTACCGGCCGCCCGGCGGCGAGTCCTGGGCCGACGTCGCGCTGCGGGTGCGCAGCCTGCTGCGGGACCTCTGCGAGGAGGAGGCCGGGCGGCCCGTCCTGCTGGTCGCGCACGACTGCACGGTGCTGATGCTGCGCTACGTGCTGGAGCGGCTCACCGAGGAACGGCTCACCGCGCTCGCGCCCGTGCGCAACTGTTCCACCAGCCTGTGGCGCGCCCAGGACGGGCGGCTGCACCCGGACCGCTGGAACAGCGTCGACCACCTCGCCCTGGAGAACTGACGAGCCGTCGCACCTCCTCGTCCGGTCACGCCTCGTCGTCCGGGCCGGCGAAGCAGCGCCGGTAGGCCAGCGGCGTGGTCCCCAGCCGGCGCCCGAAGTGGTGCCGCAGCGCGGCCGCGTTGCCGAAGCCGCAGCGGGCGGCGATCGCGTCCACCGGTTCGGCGGTGGACTCCAGCAGCCGCTGGGCGAGCAGCACCCGCTGCCCGGTCAGCCAGCGGTGCGGCGTGGTACCGGTCTCCTGCTGGAAGCGGCGGGCGAAGGTGCGCGGGGACATGTGGACCCTGGCGGCCAACTGCTCGACGGTGCAGTCCCGGTCCAGGTGGTGGCGCATCCAGTCGAGCAGCGGCGCCAGCGAGTCGCCGTCGCCGCCGGGCAGCGGGCGGCTCACGAACTGGGCCTGCCCGCCCTCCCGGTGCGGCGCCACCACCATCCGGCGGGCGATCCCCCGGGCCACCTCGGCGCCCTGCGCCTTGCGCACCAGGTGCAGGCAGGCGTCGATGCCGGCGGCCGTCCCGGCCGAGGTGATCACCGGGTCGTCGTCCACGTACAGCACGTCCGGCTCGACGGCGGTCCGCGGGAAGCGCCGGGCCAGGTCCTCGCTGTGCCGCCAGTGGGTGGTGGAGCGGCGGTCGTCCAGCAGCCCGGCGGCGCCGAGCACGAAGGCGCCGCTGCAGATCGACAGCACCCGGCCACCGTCCGCCACCACCGAGCGCAGCCCCGCCAGCAGCGGCTCCGGGTACTCCGGGCGGATCGTCGTCGCGGTGACCACCACCAGGTCGGCCCCGGCCAGCCGCTCGGGGCCGTGCGGGACGTCCACCGCGAACCCGGAGTGCGTCGTGTGCGGTCCGGGGCGGGCGCCGGCGATCGCGAAGTCGTACCCGGGCAGGCCGTCGGCCGTGCGGTCGAGGCCGAAGACCTCACAGGCGACACCGAGCTCGAAGGGGTGGATCTCCTCCAGCACCACCGCGACCACGTTCTTCAGCATGCCGCCCAGGATGCCCCGGCGGGCACCGGCGACGGAAGGGCCGGGGCAGGCCCGGGTGGCAGTTTTTCGATGAGATCAGTCATTCCTGCCACTCGTGGCCGCCGCCCCGCCCGACCAGAGTGGAGCCATGGACACCGGCACTCTCGCAAGCGCAATCGCCCTGGTCGGGGCCGTCGGAGGCTTCGGCCTGCTCGGCACCCTGATCGGCCGGGAGGTCGCCCGCGGCGCCGCCACCGGCCGCGACAACTGGCACCGCCCAGGCGGCTACCCGGCCGGCCCGGAACGCCTGGACCGGCTGTACGGCACCATGCCCGCCGCCTCGCTGCGCCCCTCCGCCGACCCGGCCACCCTCCCGGTCCGGGCCACCCCGGAGATCATCACCCCGGACGGCTCCGGCACACTGACGGGATGGACATCCTCATCCGCCAGGCCCTTCCGGAGGACCTCGACGACGCCGGCCGCATCACCGTCGAGGCCTTCGTCGGCGACGGCCACACCTCGCCCGAGAGCAGCTACGTCGAGCTCCTGCGCGACGCCGCCCGCCGGGCCCGGGAGGCCGAACTCCTGGTCGCGGTCGACCAGGCCGAAGGACGGGTCCTCGGCTGCGTGACCTACGCCGTCGGCGGCACCGAGTGGGCCGACATCGCCAGCCCCCGAGAAGGCGAGATCCGGATGCTCGCCACCGCCGCGGCCGCCCGCGGCCGGGGCGTCGGCGAGGCCCTGGTCCGCGCCACCATCGCCCGCAGCCGCGCACTCGGCCTGGACGGCATGGCGTTCTCCACCCGCCCGCAGATGACCGCCGCCCACCGCGTCTACGAGCGGACCGGCTTCCGCCGCACCCCCGAGCGCGACTGGTCCCCGTACCCGGGCATGGACCTGATGGTCTACAGCCTGGCGTTCTGAGCCCGGCCGGGGCGTCGTCGGCCCTCCTCCTCCCCGGTGACCGACAGACGATCAACGGACGTCTTTTGATATAAACCACAGATCACGTCTGATGCCACGTCGCGGCAGCCGACCGATCCCGGGGGGACGCACCACATGGACGACGGGCCCGGCCTCGGCACGCCCGCGAGCGGCCCCACGCTCCAGGACATGCGCACGTCCCGGGGCATCGAGCCCCCGGCCACCAGCCGCTACGCGATCCCCGCACCGACGCCCCGGCCGCGCGGGCCGCTGCCGCCCTCCGTCCGCTTCCCGGCGGTCGACGGGCTGCGCGGCCTCGCCATCGCCTCCGTCCTGCTCTACCACACCAACTGGTTCCAGAACGGCCTGTTCGGCGTGGACGTCTTCTTCGTCCTCTCCGGCTTCCTGGTGACCCTGGTGCTGATCCGCGAACTGGACCGCACCGACGGCATCCGGCTCGGCGTCTTCTACCGCCGCCGGGCCAAGCGGCTGCTGCCCGGGCTGCTCGCCACCGTCCTCCTCGTCGTCGCGCTGTCCGCACTGGTCAGCCCGCTGCGGGACGTCAAGGACCTCCGCCCGCAGGCGCTCGCCGCGCTCGGCCAGGTCGCCAACTGGGCCCAACTGGCCCGCGGCGACGCCTACTGGCAGCACTTCGCCTCCATCGACCCGCTCGCGGCCATGTGGTCGCTCAGCATCACCGAGCAGTTCTACGCGCTCTGGCCGCTGCTGCTGCTCGCGGTCTTCGGCCTCTGCCGCCGCTCGCTGCGCGCGACCGGCGTCGTCACCGCCGGGCTGTTCGTCGTCGCCGCGCTCGTCGCCCCGCTGATGTGGAACGGCGACAACAGCGACCGCCTCTACCTCGGCACCGAGACCCGCGCGGTCGGCTTCGCGGCCGGCGCCACCGCCGCCTTCGCGGTCTACCTGCGGCTGCGCCGCCAGGTCCGCGCGGCGGCCCCCGACGACGACGGTGTCACCCGCTCCCGGCGGCGCCTGCTCGACCGCTCCGCGGCGGCCGGCACCCTAGGTCCTGTCCTGGCGCCCGCCCTGCTCGGGACCGCGGCCCTCGGCGGCCTGGTCTGGGCCAGCCTGTCCGTCAGCGGCTACCACGAACCATTGCTCTACCAGGGCGGGCTGGCCGTGGTCGCGGCGCTGGCCGCCGTCCTGGCCGCCTCGCTCTGCCACGACCGGGGCCCGCTGGTCCGGCTGCTGTCGCTGCCCCCGCTGCGGCTCACCGGCACCATCTCCTACAGCCTCTACCTGCTCCACCTGCCGGTGTACTGGCTGCTCCAGCACTACGTCGACGACATCTCGCCGCAACTGCTGCTCGCCATCGGCGCACCGCTCTCCTGGGTGCTGGCCTGGCTGATGCACACCGGCACCGAGAAGCTGCGGGTGCTGCGCTGGCGGGCCTTCCCGGCCGTCCCGCTGCTGGCCGTCGCCACGGCGGTGGCCACCACCGGCGCCTGGTACCTGCCCGCCTGGGTCCAGTACGACATGCGGTCCGGGCCGAGCGGCAAGCCCGCGGTCCTCGTCCTCGGCGACTCCTTCGCCCAGGACCTCGCCACCGGCCTCTACCGGCACGGCGACCGCTACCGGGTGGTCGACGGCGGGATCAGCGGCTGCGGCGTGTTCGACCCGGACAAGGTGCGCACCACCTCCGGCGAGGAGTTCGACACCAGCCGGGAGTGCCGCGACCGGGCCGCCGCGTGGGACCGGCAGCTCGCCGGCTCCGCCCCGCAGGCCGTCGTGATCCACCTCGGCTGGGACGCCGCCGAGCAGTACCTCGACGGCAGCTGGCTCAGCCCCTGCGAGGAGGACTACAAGAGCCGCTACACCGCCCAGCTCACCCAGGCCGTGGACCAGGTCCGTCGCCGCGCGCCCGGCGCCCGGGTGCTGCTGATGAACGAACGGGTCGAGAACGGCGCCATCAACAAGGGCTGGGGCACCTGCTACGACCAGCAGGTCGCCGCCTACGTGAAGGCCACCGCCGGCGCCGTCCGGCTGGTCGACCTCAACACCTTCTTCTGCCCGTACGAGACCTGCGCGTGGAAGGACCGCGACGGCCACTGGGTCACCCCCGCCAACGACGGGGTGCACCTCACTCCGGCCGGCATGCGGTTCGTGACGCCGTGGCTGGAGCAGCAGATCGCGGACGGAATGACCGGGCCGCCGTCGGGGCCGCCCACGGCCGCCCCGACTCCGACCTCGACACCGACGCCCACATCCGCACTGACCCCTACGCCGGCGGCCACCAAGCCGACGGGCCAACCGAGTTCGGCCAAGCCCGGCCGGGCCACGCCCTAGCCGGAGCCTAGGACGGCGGCAGTTCGTAGGTCTGCGCGAAGCAGTCGCGGATCGCCTGCTCGGAGGCCGGGCGCCCGGCGTAGTCCATCCGCGGGGTGTCCTTGTTGGTCGGCAGGTTCGGGTCGATGCCGAAGTACAGCGACCAGAAGTACAGCCCGCGCAGCTTGCGCTCCTGCGCCACCTGGCAGACCGCGGTGAACCAGGTCGCCTGGACAGCCTCGTTCAGCTCGGTCTTCTTGTAGTACTCGCCGGGTGTCTTGTAGGCGCCCTTCTGCGCCGGGATGCCCACCTCGGTGAGCTTGGTGGTCGGCTGCGGCCCGCTGCCGCGCTTGTCGAGCCAGGCGTTCCAGCTGGCCTTCAGGTCGGCGACCGGGGCATCGTCACCGGACGACTTGGCCGGCGGGTAGGCGTCCACGCCCGTGCCGTCCGCCGGGACCGCTATCGGGCCCTTGGACCAGTTGTCGAAGTTCGCGTCGTACACCAGCTCGCCGTGGAAGGTCTTCCGCGCCTGGTCGATGAGACCGGGCCACCGCGGGTCGCCCTCCAGCGAGTTGAACTCGGTGCCGATGGTGACCTCGGCCGCGGAGTGCTCCTGGGCGGTCTTCAGGTAGGGCGTCAGGAAGGCCGCGTAGCTGGCGAACCAGGCGTCCCGGTCGGTCGGCGCGATGTTGCCGCGCCACTTGAGGGTGTTGAGGTAGTCGAAGACGTCCTCGTCCATGATCGGACGGATGGTGGTGCGCAGGCCCGCCCGGTGGGCGGCGTCCAGCAGCAGGGCCAGCCGCTCCGGGGTGGGGGTGGTCGGCCGGGCGGCGACGGCGTTCGACCTGGTGCCCGTCGTGTAGTACGGGAAGGTCACCGACAGGGAGTTGGCGTTCAGCCCGACCACGTACTTGACGATGCGGTCGGCCTTGCCCTGGACGAAGTTGTCCGGGTCCGCCGGATCGTCCAGCCAGTACACCTGCACGCCCCACTCGGGGCTGCCCTCGGCCCACGGGCGGGCCACCTTGGGGCCGGTGTCCTCGGCCGGCGGCGCGTCCTTGCCGAAGCCCCAGACCCGGCCCTGCTCGGTCTCGGAGCCGGCCCAGTGCACGGCGGTCGGGCGCTGGTGGACGAACTTGAGCGGGTGGTCCCCCCAGACCACCGGGACGCCGACGGTGATGGCGACCACCACGGTCGGCAGGATGAAGATGACGGGGCGCTTCACAGCGGTGACCTCCGATCAGGCCGGCTTGGCGATGACGACGAACTTGTTCTCCTCGCCCTTGAGGAACTTGATCAGCCCGCGCAGGCCGCCCCAGCCCTCCAGGAACGAGAACAGCGGGATGGCCGCCACCACGACGATCGGCTCCCACCACTTGCGCCGGTGGTTCGCCGAGGCGACGACGTTCAGGCGCAGGCCCTCCCAGTACGTCCAGATGACGTAGGCGAAGTTGATCGACCAGACCAGCACCACGGACTGGGTGACCGGGGAGGTGTTCCAGGTGCCGGTGAACCAGGCGACCAGCAGCACCAGGCCGACGTGCTGGAGCGGGCCGAGCACCCAGCTGACCATGCCCATCCCGATGAACAGCCGGTACCGCAACGGGATCGTCCTGTTGAAGCAGAGCGCGACCAGGCCCCAAGCCCAGCGCTCGCGCTGCTTGAGGAAGTCCTTGACCCCGGCCGGCGAGGCGCCGTAGCAGCGCCCGTTGAACCAGTCGCTGCGGCCCGGGTAGCGCTGGCAGAAGTTCAGCGCCATCTGGGCGTCCTCGACGATGGTCTTCGGGCCGAAGTCCCAGCCGATGGTGGCCTCCACCGAGGAGCGCATCAGGAGCAGTTCGCCGTGCACGCCGGCGATCGGGGTGCCGGTGCCGGTCATCGCGCGGAAGCGGGCGATGTCGTCGGCCGGGCGGATCGCGTCGGCGAGCCAGGTGAAGGTGGAGACGGCGTTCTCCCGCGGGTACGTCAGGATGCCCTGCGCCATGTGCTTGGCGTCGTCCCCGGCCCGGCGCTGCCGGTTGACGAACTGCGCGACGGCGGCGGCGGTGTCCGGGCCGACGCCGGTGTCGTCGTCCATGTGCAGCACCCAGACGTCGTCCTCGGCCTCGCCCTCCTCGATCCGCAGCTCGTGCGAGTAGTGGTTGGCACGGGCCTTGAACTTGGTGCCGTTGGCCGTCTCGTAGGCCTTCGGCACGGTCACCACCCGGATCAGCGGATTGCGGGCGGCCAGCCCGTCGATCTTCTCGGCGGCCGCGCAGCCCTCCTCGGTGAGGACGTCCACCCGCATCCACGGGAAGTAGGCCGGCAGGTGCTCGACGTACGAGAGCACCGAGCGCTCCAGCGCCGGATAGGTGTCGTGACGGCCGATGGTCGGCACCAGCACGATCAGGAAGTCGTCCTCGACCGGCACGGCCGGCGTCATCCGGCTCACCTGGCGCAGCCGGCGGCGGACCATCAGCACACCCTGGAAGCCGATCAGGACGCCGAACACCGGCATCCCCCACAGGATGGTGATCGTCCAGCCGAGCGGGGTGGGGTTGGGCACGTAGGCCCAGACCGAGAAGGCGAAGATGACCGTGAAGGAGAAGTAGAACGGGAGGACCCGGGGCTTCCACGACATCTGTCGCTCGGCGAGCCGGGCGGCCTCGCGGGACGTGGTGAGCACCGTCCGTGCGGGGGCTGTCGATGGCATGGCGAAAGTCGCTCCTCGTCTGCTGTCGGGCCGATCCCCTGCGGGAGCCGGGTCGTTCGTGGGCGGTCCGGGGTTGCGGCGGTCCAGGCCCGCGGAGGTTCGGGGCTGCGGAGGTTCGGGGCTGCGGCGGAGGTTCAGGCCTGCGGCGGGCGGTCCGTCGGCGGGCGGTCCGTCGGCGGGCGGTCGGCGGGGGGCGCGACCGGGCCGGGGGCGACCGGACCGGGCGTCACCGGCGGCGCGGCGGGCCACGGCTGCTGGGCGAGCGTCGACGGGTGCGGGGCCGGCTGGGTGGGCTGCTGCGCGTACGGCACCGGCTGGGCCGGCGCCGGCTGCGGCCAGGCGGCGGGCTGCGACTGCGGCGCCGGGGGCTGCTGCGGCCACGCGGGCTGCGGCTGCTGCTGGAACGGCGGCTGCGGTGGCCAGGCGGCCTGCGGCTGCGGCTGCGGCTGCGGCGGCTGTTGCTGCGGCCAGGCGGGCTGGTGCTGGAACGGCTGCTGCTGGAACGGCTGCGGGCCCGGGGCCGGCTCGGCCGGGATCGTCTGCAGCAGCGACCAGTGCAGCTGTCCGCCTGACGCCGCGGCGGCTTCCGGCGCCCCCCGCTCCCGCCACTTCAGCCGGGCCAGCAGCAGGATCAGCGCCGCGGTGACGACCACGCCGAGCGCGAAGGTCGCGAGCTTGAGGCCGCCCTCGGTGGTGCTGGTGAACCACTCCCGCTGCGGCTTGTCCAGGAGTGCGCCGGTCAGGCTGCGCACCCGGTTGTACCCCTCGACCAGTGCGACGCCGGCCGCCACCCCGAGCGCCCAGGTGCGCCCGCGCAGCAGCAGGATTCCCGAAACCAGGTAGATCAGGCCGTAGTTGAGGCTGCCGGTCTCGGCGTCCACCGAGGTGCCGCCGTAGTAGAAGATGCCTTTGACGTAGGTCGCGAACCCGACCTGGCCGAAGCAGTTGTACGCCGCCCAGCCGAGCAGCACCACGCCCCAGCCGACGGCGATGCCGCCGGCCGCGCGCATCGCACGCGCCTGTCCCATCCCGCACCCCCGCCCCGCCGGGCCCGTCCCGGCGTCAGCCCCTCGGCTTCGCCGCCACAGGATGCCACACGGCACAACGGACACGGTATTCCGGCCGTTCAACGGAATTCAGTGGTGTAGCACACCTCGCGGCGACCGGCTCGGCGGACGCACGGGGCGGCTCGACGAACGCGCGGGGCGGCTCAACGGACGTGCAGGCCGCCCCAGTCGACGTTCGCGCCGAACGGGCCGGCGCCGCCGGTGAGCGCCAGCGGGCTGTGGTAGGTGGCGTTGACGTCCGCGCCGGAGTTGCGCGGCTGGTCCGGCGTCAGGTTGTCCGAGGTGAGCGACTGCCCCCAGACCGTCCAGATCGTCCAGGGCGTGCGCCGCAGCGTGTCCGGCTGGCGGGAGTTGACCGGGACGGCGAAGGACTCGGCCAGGATCCGCGGCTTGCCGTAGGCCGCGAGCCCGTCGTAGTACCGCTTGGTCCACACCTCGCCGGTGCCGATCGGGTGCGCGGGGCTGCCGCTGTAGTCGTCCACCCCGACCACGTCGACGTACTGGGAGCCCGGGTAGTAGTCCCACGGGTCCGCGCCGGGGGCTCCGTCCCAGGACACCGGCGTCCAGACGAACAGCAGGTTGTGCAGGCCCCTGGTCTCCACCAGGTAGCGGTAGGTGATCCGCCACAGCGCCTGGTAGTCGGCCGGCTTCTGGCCCGACCACCAGAACCTGCGGGCGCAGTCCTGCACGTTCATCTCGTGGTACGGGCGCAGCAGCACCGGCACGTCGTGGGCGGCCAGGTACTCCAGGTGGTCGGCCAGGTAGGACAGGTCGGTCATCAGCGCGCGGTACTCGGGGGTGTCGTGCGCGCTGTCGACGACGCGGCCGAACCAGCCCTTGTCCTTCGCGGCCGGGGAGTTCGAACAGAGCACCTGCTCGAAGGACTTGACGTCCGAACCGGGGTAGGGCTGGTGGAAGGACATGCCGACGATCCCGGCCGGCCCCCCGCCGTTGTCGGGCAGTTCGGTGGTGGTGCCGTCGCAGTTGTGCTGGACACCGGCCGTGCCGTAGCTGCCGTCGTCGGCGCGCGGGTGGCCGGACCAGACGGCGGAGAGCAGGTCGACGGCGTCGTCGGTGTACTGCCAGCCGGCCCGGCAGGTGGGCCACCGGCCGGCCGAGTAGGAGCGCGGGTCGCCGACACCCCAACCGGTCTGGCCGTAGCCGGGGCCGAGGTCGGTCTCGACGAAGCCGGGCAGCTTGCCGGTGAGGTCGGCGGCCTTCTTGTAGTAGTAGCCGACCTGCTTGGTGCCGCGGTAGTCGCCGTACTCGGGGTTGTTGCGCTCGTTGTGCGCCTCGACGTGCTGGCCGATCACCGTCCCGCCGCTCTGCCCGGTGCGGGCCTGCCCCTCCAGGTCGGCGAGCAGCTGCTGGACGGCCCGGGCGTTCGGCGAGGCCTGCGGGTCCCGGGCGAGCAGGTCCCGGCCGACCTCCGGCGGCAGGGTACGGCCGGAGAAACCGACCGCCACCGGGACGCGGGCGGGCTGTTCGCCGTCGGCCCGGCCGTCGCGCTGCAACAGCGCCACGGCGCCCGCGGCCACCACGACCCCGGCCGCGGCCAGGACGGCGGGCTTGCCGCGCAGGGCTCTGGGCAGGGCCACGGACCGCTCCTCCGGTTGCTCGCCGGCACCGGCCCAGGCGGACACAACCGGAACACTCGTGCGAATGACTGCCCCGAGAGCCTGCCACACTCCCCCGGCCCCGGCGAGCGAACCCGCCGGGGCCGGGGTGTCACGGCGGATCAGCCGGCCGCGGCGGCTCCCGGCGCACCCGGCGCGGCCGCGGACGCGGCCTTGGCGCGCTGGAGCAGCTGGCCCTTCACGTGCTCGCCGAAGCCGGCGGCCGCCGCGGTGGCGGCGGCGTCAGCGGTGTCGCCGCCCTTCGCCGAGCCCTCGACCGTGAAGTAGGCGTACCGGCCCAGGGTGTTGTGCGTGTTGGTGCAGCCCGGCGTGGCGCAGAAGGCCGGCGCGCCCGGCGCGACGGCGCCCTTGAGGTGGCCGGTGTAACTCTTCATCGAGGTCTCGGCCTGGATCTTGTGGTCGAAGACCGCGACGCCGACGGTCACCGCGCTGTCGCCGGAGACGTAGGTCGCCCGGAGCACCTTCTGGCAGCCCTGGTCACCGAGGACCTTGCCGAGCCCGCCGGTCGTCGAGTTCCCGTCCCAGCAGGGCGAGTCCAGCGAGACGAAGGTCCGGTTCCAGGTGGCGCCGTTGACCGTCACCTGGAGTGCGGAGAACAGCGCCCCCGCGTCCTGTGGTGCCGGGTCGGTGGCGGCCTCCCAGATCGGCTTCGACGGGTCGTCCGGCGCGCCGCCCGGGGTGCCGGCGGCACTTGGCGCGGCACTCTGGGCGGCACTCGGTGCGGCACTCGGCGCGGCGGAGGACGGCCGGTTGGAGGCCGAGGCGGTCGGCCCGGCGGTCGGCTTGTCGCCGTCGCCCTTCGTCAGCAGCACCGTCCCGCCCGCGACCAGGCCGCCGACCAGGACGACCGCGACCGCCACGCCGAGGGCCCGCAACCGGCGGCGGCGCTTGTCGTCCGCCGCGTTGCGGTCCGCCAGCGCCTGCCAGTTCGGCTCGGCGCGCTGCGGCGCCTGGGGCTGCGGGTGCGCCTGCGGGTGTCCTTGGGGATGCGCCTGGGGATGCGGCTGGGGGTTCGGCTGCCACTGCGGCGGCAGCTGCTGCCCTGGTTGGCCCGGCGGCGGCAGTGGAGGCTGCCCCGGCGGGCCGGGCTGCGCCACCGGCTGCGCGGGCGGCACCGGAGGCCCGTACGAGGCCGGCGGCGGCCCGAAGCCCCCGCTCGGCGGCAACACCGGACCGGGCACCACCGGCGGCTGCTGACCGTGCGCGTCCCCCGGCCCGGTGGGAGGCGTTCCCTGCGGACCCTGCCCGGGTGCGCCAGTTCCGTCGCTCACGCGCCCCCTCGCTTCGCTCGATGATCGCTTCGCGAAACGCGCCCCTCGGCGCTTCGCTCGCTCATGCGCCCAGATCGTAGGGCATGCCCCCGCCAGCCGGTCCGCCCGGTGACCGTTCCGTATCGAAACCAGGACGCCGGAGCCCGGAACCAGGGCCCCGGGAGCCCGGATCCGAGGCGCCCCAAGGCCACGACCCGCCCCCTCCCAGCACCCCCGGTTATCGCGCCGACACACCGCGCCGTACTACATGTGGGGTCGCATCAGAGAGACACCACAAGATGTATGCTCAATCCTGCTGTCGATGCAGGGGAACCCGGTGCGAATCCGGGACTGCCCCGCAGCGGTGAGCGGGCGGCTCCAGCAGCCGCACCGCGAGTCCGAGTACCTGCCGACGGTGTGCGCACGGGCCCTCCCGCAGAGGCCGCGCCAGCACGAGAACTACCTTCCGGGCCTCGCGGGCGGGCCGGGGACGCCACTGTCGCGCGACGCTTTCTGCGTACGTGCCGTGCTCCCCTGCCCCGAACGGCCCGGTACCCCCCGATCACCGCCGCCGATCGCCGCCAGGAGAGAGCGCCTTGACCACCGCTGCCTCAGCCACCCTGCCCGCCCAGGGCACCGGCCCCGCCCCCACCGACCCGACGGTCTCCGACCCCGGCGGCGCGCTCCTTCGGCTGCTCACCGACCGCAGCGTCGATCTCCCCCAGGTGGACCCCGGCCATGTCGCCGCCGCCGCGCTGCGCGGCCGCCACGCCGGCTCGGACTTCGCCGAGCTGCGCGGGCTGGCCGTGGACGCCGCCGCGTCGATGATCGCCGAGGACCCCCAGTACTCGAAGCTGGCCGCCCGGCTGCTCGCCCTGGAGATCGTCGACGAGGCGAACAGCCAGGGCTCGCGCTCCTTCGCCGCCTCGATCGCCGTCGGCCACGACGAGGGCCTGATCGGTGACACCACCGCCGCCTTCGTCGCCAAGCACGCCGCCGCCCTGGACGCCTTGATCGACGCGCACGGCGACGACCGCTTCGAGTACTTCGGCCTGCGCACCGTGCAGTCCCGCTACCTGCTGCGCCACCCGATCACCCGCAAGGTCATCGAGACCCCGCAGCACTTCCTGCTCCGCGTCGCCTGCGGCCTGGCGGTCGGCGACAGCGAGCAGTCCGTGCGCGAGGTCGCCGAGCTGTACGGCCTGATGAGCCGGCTGGAGTACCTGACCTCCTCGCCGACCCTGTTCAACTCCGGCACCCGGCACCCGCAGATGTCGAGCTGCTACCTGCTCGACTCCCCGCTGGACAACCTGGACTCGATCTACAACCGCTACGCGCAGATCGCCCGGCTGTCCAAGCACGCCGGCGGCATCGGCCTGTCCTACTCGCGCATCCGCTCGCGCGGCAGCCTGATCCGCGGCACCAACGGCAAGTCCAACGGCATCGTCCCGTTCCTGCGCACCCTCGACTCCTCGGTCGCCGCCGTCAACCAGGGCGGCCGCCGCAAGGGCGCGGCCTGCGTCTACCTGGAGACCTGGCACGCCGACATCGAGGAGTTCCTGGAGCTCCGCGACAACACCGGCGAGGAGGCGCGGCGCACCCACAACCTCAACCTGGCGCACTGGATCCCGGACGAGTTCATGCGCCGGGTCAACGCCAACGAGGACTGGTCGCTGTTCTCCCCCGCCGACGTGCCCGAGCTCGTCGACCTGTGGGGCTCCGACTTCGACGAGGCCTACCGCAAGGCCGAGCTGGCCGGCAAGGCCGTGCGCACCATCCCCGCGCAGACCCTGTACGCCCGGATGATGCGCACCCTGGCGCAGACCGGCAACGGCTGGATGACCTTCAAGGACGCCTCCAACCGCGCCGCCAACCAGACCGCGCTGCCCGGCCGCACGGTGCACTCCTCGAACCTGTGCACCGAGATCCTGGAGGTCACGGACGACTCCGAGACCGCCGTCTGCAACCTCGGCTCGGTCAACCTCGGCGCCCACGTCGCCCCCGGGGCCTCCGTCGACGACCTGCTCGGCGCCATGGACTGGGAGCGCCTCGACGCCACCGTCCGCACCGCCGTGACGTTCCTCGACCGCGTGGTGGACATCAACTTCTACCCGACCACCGAGGCCGGCACCTCCAACTCCCGCTGGCGCCCGGTCGGCCTCGGCGTGATGGGCCTCCAGGACGTCTTCTTCAAGCTGCGGATCGACTTCGACTCCGCCGAGGCCGCGCGGCTCTCCACCCTCATCGCCGAGCGCATCATGCTCACCGCGTACGAGCGCTCCGCCGACCTGGCCGAGCAGCTGGGCCGCCACGAGGCCTACGGCGAGACCCGCGCCGCCCGCGGCGAACTGCACATCGACCACTTCCCGACGGCCGCCCCGCAGTGGGCCGACCGCTGGACCGCGCTGCGCGCCCGCATCGCCGAGACCGGCCTGCGCAACTCGCTGCTGCTGGCCATCGCGCCGACCGCGACCATCGCGTCCATCGCCGGCGTCTACGAGTGCATCGAGCCGCAGGTCTCCAACCTGTTCAAGCGCGAGACGCTGTCCGGCGAGTTCCTCCAGGTCAACCCGTACCTGGTGCGCGAGCTCAAGGAGCTCGGCGTCTGGGACCAGCAGACCCGCGACGCCCTGCGCGAGGCCAACGGCTCCGTCCAGGAACTGGGCTGGCTGCCCGCCGAGGTCCGCTCGCTCTACCGCACCGCCTGGGAGCTGCCCCAGCGCGCGCTGATCGACCTGGCCGCGGCCCGCATGCCGTACCTCGACCAGAGCCAGTCGCTGAACCTGTTCATGGCGGCGCCGACCATCGGCAAGCTCAGCTCGATGTACGCCTACGCGTGGAAGGTCGGTCTCAAGACCACCTACTACCTGCGCTCGCGCCCGGCGACCCGGATCGCCCAGGCCGCCTCCGGTGCCGCCCGCGCCGCCGCGCCCGCGTCCGCGTCCGCGCCCGTGCCGGTGAACACCCCGACCCTCACCCCGGAGGAGGAGGCCGCGCTGGCCTGCTCCCTGGAGAACCCCGAGTCCTGCGAGGCCTGCCAGTGAGCACCCCCGACCGCGAGAAGATGCTGCTCGACCCCGGCTTCGAGCTGACCCTGCGCCCGATGCGCTACCCGTCGTTCTACGACCGGTACCGGGACGCGATCAAGAACACCTGGACCGTCGAGGAGGTGGACCTGCACTCCGACGTCGCCGACCTGGCCAAGCTCAGCGAGGGCGAGCGCCACCTCATCGGCCGCCTGGTCGCCTTCTTCGCCACCGGGGACTCGATCGTCTCCAACAACGTGGTGCTGAGCCTCTACAAGCACATCAACTCCCCGGAGGCGCGGCTGTACCTGTCGCGCCAGCTGTTCGAGGAGGCCGTGCACGTCCAGTTCTACCTGACGCTGCTCGACACCTACCTGCCCGACCCCGAGGACCGCAACGCGGCCTTCGCCGCGGTGGAGAACATCCCCTCCATCCGCCAGAAGGCGCAGTTCTGCTTCAAGTACATGAACGCCGTCGACCACATCGACTCGCTGCAGACCAAGGAGGACCGCCGCGCGTTCCTCCTGAACCTGATCTGCTTCGCGGCGTGCGTCGAGGGCCTCTTCTTCTACGGCGCGTTCGCGTACGTGTACTGGTTCCGCTCGCGCGGCCTGCTGCACGGCCTGGCCACCGGCACCAACTGGGTGTTCCGCGACGAGTCCATGCACATGGACTTCGCGATGTCGGTCGTCGACACGGTCCGCGAGGAGGAGCCCGACCTCTTCGACGACGAGATGGCCAAGCAGGTCACGGAGATGCTGGAAGAGGCCGTCGAGGCCGAACTCCAGTTCGCCCAGGACCTGTGCGGCGACGGCCTCGCCGGCATGAACACCGACTCCATGCGCCAGTACCTGGAGGCTGTGGCCGACCAGCGCCTCGCCCGCCTCGGCCTGCCGATCCGCTACGGGTCGACGAACCCGTTCGGCTTCATGGAGCTCCAGAACGTCCAGGAGCTGACCAACTTCTTCGAGCGCCGCGTCTCCGCGTACCAGGTCGCGGGGGAGAGGGCCGCAGCGTGGCGCGAGCGCTATAATAAAGATCCAACACACCACAGTGTGGGGGGGGGCGCGCGCGAGCCGCGCGCGGGCGGGCGC
>NZ_JBHWIO010000057.1:16642-37509 GCF_042732075.1 Kitasatospora sp. NPDC059812 | reverse complement strand
AGCGGGCCGCGTTCTTTGGCACGTCCCCGTTCCACTAGGATTTAAAAAGCACTCACACACACCAGCGGTGCCCCGCCCGGCACACCGCCGCGCGGGGCACCTCTGTCTGTACCGACCCGACCGCCTCATCACCTCTGAACTCCCCCGCCCCCGCCCGGTATTCACGCCGAACGGGGGCGGCCCAACCACTTTCCCGTTCTGGAAAGATCGGGTTCTTGACCCTGCGCCCACGGGGACTACGCAGACGCAGGACAGTTCATCGGCGCAGAGTTGCTGCCCGAGGACCGCCTCGACGAGTACCGCCAGTACCGGGAGATTGCTCTGGCTCACGCCCTGCCCTTCAGGGAGTACAAGGAAGCCAAGGCAAAGACGATCGCGGCACGACTGGAGCGCCAGGCCGTCCTGTACGACAGCCAGAGAGAGTTCCATTTCGTCATTTGTGAGCATGTCCTGCGGTGGCGGATATGCCCTCCTGCCATCATTGCTACGCAGCTCGAGCGCCTGGTTTCGCTGCCCCGGATTCCCAATTTAACCATCGGAGTTCTTCCCGCCAAAAGGCTGATGCCGGACTTTCCGATGACATGCTTCAGCATGCATGATGATCGCCTGGTCATTGTGGAGACGTTTCATTCAGAGATCACAACTCGCGATCCGAGGGATGTCGCTCTCTACATGTCAACATTCCTCAGATTAGACGCCGCGGCACTACATGGAGATGACATGCGGGACCTGATCGAAGGAATCCGGGACGAGTTCTTTCAGGAATAAAACGCCAAGGGAGCCGCAATGGAAAGCAGGTCGGATTCAGCACGGATCGCAGGCCCAGGGCGGCAGGACGCCAGAACCCTCCGCCGAAAACGGCGCGGACAAGAAGCAGGTTGAGCTGGCAACCCTTGAGCGGAAGCTTGAGCGGCAGACGCCGCAGGATCTCTGCCAATAGCCGAGACACCCGGCAGGAATGACCCCAGCGGACCTTCGCGGCGCAGGAAGTCGGCCAGTCCGACTTCCTGCGCACGCATCCGGAGCGACCACCTGAAATGGGCCGTGGAGAGTTCTGTCGGGAACAGGAAAGCGTGCAGGAATAACCCCAAACGCCCCGGTAATTTGGTGACTCGCCGAAATGATTCGAGAGCCACAGAAGCGCTCCATACCCACTGACGGTTTCGCACAGCCGCCTGGCACCACACGTCGCCGTACGCACGCGGAACTCATGGAGCGGATCGACAACAACCCGGTCCGGAGGGACCTGACGACCGGGCGCCTGGTCGAAATCGTGGGGGCACAGGACGGCCGGGCGCTGGTCCGGCCACTGTTCGAGCCGGACAGCCCGTCGCGTCAGGTGCCGGCCGACCAGCTCACCACCCGCATCAGCCTGTGGCGGTGACGGTCCTCCCCTCCCCTTGAGTCTTCCGCCCAAGTCCTGGGCGGGGCGGGGCCGTTCCGTGCTGCCCCGAAGCGATACCGGAAGGTGCAGGCGATGACTGAGCGCAACCTGTACGAACTCGACCTCTCCCGGGTCGAGTTCAACCGTGCGGGCGGCCGGGGCTTCAACGTCTCCGAGGAGAAGCACAGTTGCACTTCCACGGCTACGAGTGGGCCGGTGACGGCCGACTGCTGGCGAAGGAGCCGGAGCGTCGCCCGATCGAGGCCGCACGGTTCGGCCTCTCGGAACTCCCGCCGATGATGACCGGCTGGTGGCTGCTGCGGCCCACCGCCCAGATCCGGGGCACCTGGGAGACGGCGGCCGACGCGGCCGACTGGCTTTAGGCGCGGTACGAGGAGCACACGCCGGGCGGCGATCCGTGGCTTCCCACCAAGGCACGGCGACTCCGCGCGATCGAGCAATTAGAGGGTGCCGCAGACGTGGTGTGGTCCCGCTGGGTGTCCGACAGCCGCTGGTCGGGCCACTACGTGATCGCGTGCCCCCACAGGATCTGGCCGGACAGCCCGTGCCCGACCCGGCGCTGACGGTCCCCGCCCGGCGTTCGCGCCGGGCGGGGACCGTCGGGCAGGCGGGGCGCTCACGCCGCCGCGACCGCCTCCAGGGGGCTGAGGGTGGCTGCCCGGCGGGCGGGGAGGGTGGCGGCGAGGGCGCCGATGGTGAGGGAGGCGAGGCAGAGGAGGGCCAGGGTCCCCCAGGGCACGGCCAGCGTGTACTGCTTGACCGCGCCGCCGGCCAGGGCGCCGATGGCCCAGGCGCCGAACAGGCCGGCGGCCAGGCCGAGCAGGGTGCCGAAGGCCGCGACCGTCACGGCTTCCAGGCGGATCATCCGACGGATGCTCCCGCGGTCCATGCCGATGGCGCGCAGGACGCCGATCTCGCGCGTCCGTTCGGTGACGGACATGGCCAGGGTGTTGACGATGCCGAGGGCGGAGATCACGACGCCGATGCCGAGGAGCCCGTACATCAGCGTCAGCAGGTCGCCCATCGTCCCCGCCGCTTCGCGCACCAGTTCGGCCCGGTTCTGCACCTTCAGGAGCGGGTTGTTGCCGACCGCCGCCCGCAGCCCCTCTCCGGACGCGCTGTCGCCCCGGACGAGAATCCGCTGGACGGAGCCGGGCTTGAAGCTGTGCTTCTGCACGTCGGCCCGGGCGCCGACCGCGTCGTGGGCGGTGGGGTTGTCCTGGTAGACGCCGACGACGGTGTACCGCGTGAACTCCTCGCTCCGGCCGAGGCGGGCGTTGACCTGGCCTCCCGCGCTCACCCCGGTCTCCCGGGCGACGCTGCTGGAGACGGCGATCCGGCCGGGCCCGAGGTCCTGCGCGGAGCCGCTCACGAAGTCGAGCTTCAGCACCTGGCCGACGCCGTCCGGCTCTACGTCGGCCGGCTCTACGTCGGCCGGGTCGATGCCGGAGATCTCGCGTACCTTGCCGCCGATGACCGCCGTGGAGTCGGCGACCGCGCTCGCGCCGCGCACCCCGGGGGCGCCGGCCACCCGCTGGACGGCGGCCGGGTCGATGCCGGTCATGGTGTCGCCGGTGCTGATCACGTAGTCGGCCGCGAGCCCGTCCGCCGTCTGCCGGTCGAGGGCCTGCCCGGTGGAGTGGCCGATGGTGGCGAGCCCGCTGACCAGTGCCGTGCTGATCAGCAGCGTGGCGGCGGTCGCCGCCGTGCGCCGGGGGTCGCGCAGCGCGTTCTGCCGGGCCAGGAGGCCGGCGACGCCGAACCGCCGGGTGAGGCGGCCCGTCAGCCGGATCACCGGGACGGCGAGGGTCGGCGCCAGCACGATCAGGGCGACGACCAGGACCCCGCAGCCGAGCATCGCGTTGCGCAGGTTCTCCTCGGAGGCGTCCTCGGCCGAACGCGCGAGCGCGGTCAGCAGGCCGGCGCCGAGCACGAGCAGCCCCACCCCGGCGATCGGACGCAGCCGTGAGCGCCCGCCGGGCGGCGCGGCCGCCGCCCGCAGCGCCTCGATCGGCGCGATCCGCGCCGCCCTGCGCGACGGCAGCCAGGCGGCCGGCACCGTCACGCCGACCCCGACGAACAGGGCCGCCGCCACCGGCCGGGGCCCGATGACGAGCGGGCCCTTCGGCACCTGGTTCCCGTCACCGCTCAGCAGTCCGGGCAGTACGGCCGCGATGCCGAGCCCGAGGGCGAACCCCGCCATCGACGCGACGACCCCGACCAGCGCCGCTTCGGCCAGCAGTGAGCGCACCACCTGGCGCCGTGTCGCGCCCACCGCCCGCAGCAGGGCGATCTCCCGGGTGCGCCGGGCGACGAGCATGGTGAAGGTGTTGACCACAAGGAACGAGCCGATGAACAGCGACACCCCGGCGAAGACCATCGGCAGCTTCTGGTAGCCCCGGGTCAACGTGCCGACGTAGAGGGCCTGTTGGTCCGCCTGCGCCTGTCCGGTGGTGACCTCGGCCGTGCCGGGCGGCAGGGTGGCGGCGATCCGCTCCGCCAGCTCGTACTGGCCGGCGCCCGGTCCGGCGGAGACTTCAAGGCTGGTGTAGTTCCCGGGAGTTGCGAACAGCCGCTGTGCGGTGGCCCGGTCGAACAGGGTGAGCGTGCCGCCGGCCGTGACCCGGGTGTCCCCGGTGGTGACGGTGCCGACCAGGCGCGCGGTGAGGGCCGGGCCGTCCGTGGCGAGCGTGATCGTGTCGCCCACCCGGTACCGGCCGGCGGCCGCGGTGCCCCGGTCGACGGCGATCTCGTCGGCACCGGCGGGGGCCCGCCCCTCGACCACGGGGTAGCGGACGTCCTTGCCGTCGCGCCCCGGGACGTAGGCGGCCGCGAGGTTCGTACCCCGCTTGACCCGCAGCGGCCTGCCGTCGGCCGCGTTCAAGGTGGCGCTCCCGTCAACCGACGGCCGTACCGCCGCGACGCCGGGCACGTCCGCGAGCCTGCGCGCCAGCACGTCGGTCAATACGCCCGGCTGGTCAGGAGTGGCGACGGGCTCCTTCGCGGTGACGCTGACCGCGACGTCGGCGAAGGTGCGGGACGCGGCCGCCCGCTGGACGGCGGCGGTCGAGTCCGCGAAGACGAGGGTGCCGGAGACGAAGGCGACGCCGAGGCAGACCGCGAGGACGGTCATGAGCAGCCGGGCCTTGTGCGCCAGGACGTTGCGCAGGGCTGTGGTCAGCATGATCAGCTTTCGGAAGTGGCGGGTGCGGGGTCAGCCGGCGAAGGACTTCATGACGTCCAGCACCCGGTCCGGCGTCGGGTGCGCCATCTCGTCGACCAGCCGCCCGTCGGCCAGGAACACCACCCGGTCCGCGTACCCGGCGGCCACCGGGTCGTGGGTCACCATGACCACCGTCTGTCCCAACTCCCTGACGGAGCCGCGCAGGAAGCCGAGCACCTCGCCCCCGGCCCGGGAGTCGAGGTTGCCGGTCGGCTCGTCGCCGAACACGATCGAGGGCCGCGCGACCAGCGCCCGGGCGACCGCGACGCGCTGCTGCTGCCCGCCGGACAATTCGGCCGGCCGGTGGTCGAGGCGATGGGAGAGCCCGACCATCGACACCACCCGGTCCAGCCACTGCCGGTCCGGCGTGCGCCCGGCCAGCGACAGCGGGAGCGTGATGTTCTCCAGCGCGGTCAGGGTGGGCAGCAGGTTGAACGCCTGGAAGATGAAGCCGACCCGGTCCCGCCGCAGCCGGGTGAGCTGCCGGTCGCCCAGGCCGCCCAGCTCCGTCGTGCCGATCCGCACCGACCCCGACGTGGGGGTGTCGAGCCCGGCCGCGCAGTGCATCAGGGTGGACTTGCCGCAGCCGGACGGGCCCATGATCGCGGTGAACTCGCCCTCCCGGAAGGCCACGCTGACCCGGTCCAGGGCGGTGACCCGGGTGTCGCCGCCGCCGTAGGTCTTCGTCAGGTCGACGACGGCGGCCGCGACCCCGGAGGTCGCTTGCAGGGCAAGGGGGTTGGCGATCACGAGGGGGCTCCTGTCCGAAGGCGCGAGTCGAGGTGCGAGTCGGTGCACTTCGAAGGGTGTCCGGAGCACGTATCAGGCCCCTGCGCCACCGTGTATCAGTCCCCGCGCCGCTTCGCAGCAGTCCCGTAGCAACTGCCGCGGTCAGCCCGGCAGCCGCAGCGTCGCCACCGCGCCGCCGTCCTCCGCGTTGTCGAAGCGCAGCTCCGCCCCGAGCAGCCGGGCCTGCCCCAGCGCGATGGTGAGCCCCAGCCCGTGGCCCGTGCCGCGCTCGGCGGCGCCGGTGTGGAAGCGGCGCGGGCCGTGGCGCAGCAGGTCCGGCGGGAAGCCGGGGCCGTGGTCGCGCACGACGACCGTACGGTCCTGGACGGTGACCAGGACGGGGGCGGCCCCGTGCCGGTGCGCGTTGACGACGAGGTTGCCGACGATCCGTTCCAGCCGCCGCGGGTCGGTCTCCACCGTCCGCTCCGCCGCCAAGGCGATCTCGGCCTCGAACCCGGTGCGCAGCGCGGCCTCCCGGACGACGGCCGCGAGCGGCACCCGGGCCCGCGCCACCTCCTCCGCCCCGGCGTCCAGCCGTGAGATCTCCAGCAGGTCCTCGACCAGCCCGCACAGGTCCCGCACCCGCGCCCGGATCAGGTCCTCGGTCTCGCCGGCCGGCAGCAGGTCGACGGCGGCCAGCAGTCCGCCGACCGGTGTGCGCAGCTCGTGCGCCACGTCCGCGGTGAACTGCCGTTCAGAGCGCAGCCGTTGGCCGAGGCTGTCGGCCATCAGATCCACCGTCGCCGCGATGTCGGCGACTTCGTCGCCGCCCTTGGTGGGCCCGGTCCGGGCGTCGAGGTCCCCGGCGGAGATCCGGCCCGCCGTCTCGGCGACCCGCCGCAGTCGGCGGGCGAGCAGTCCGGCCCCGTAGACCGCGGCCGGCGTGGCCGCCGCGAGCGCGACCAGCGAGGCCACCGCCATCGCCGCGTCCAGCCGGGGCAGGTCGGAGAGCTGCGGTGCCAGGTTGACCCGGAGGGCGAGGACGGGGCTGCCGGGCCCGCCGGTGCGCTGGGCGGCCCAGTAGCTCGGGCCCGAGTTCCCTTCGGCGTGCCCGTCGTAGGCCGTGTGCCGTTCGCCGTCGGCCGGGTGGCGCAGGGCGGCGGGCAGGTCGACGGGGTCGAGTTCGGCGCCGTCCGCCAGCGATCCGGTGCGCCGGTAGACGTCCATGGCCGAGTAGACGGCATTGAAGGCCTGCGCCTCGGCCCGGCTGCGGATGTCGTGCGCGGTCCACAGGTGCACCAGCACCCCGACCGCCGCCGCGACGAGGCAGGCGGTGGCGGCGGCCAGCGCGGCGATCTTCCAGCGCAGGGGCGCGCGGGCGGGCCGGGGAGTCGTGTGCACCGCTCTCAGCGCCTGAGCTTGTAGCCGAAGCCCCGGACCGTCTCGATCCGCTCCCGGCCGAGCTTGCGGCGCAGCCGCTGCACGCACAGGTCCACGACCCGGCTGTCGCCGTCCCAGCCGTACTCCCAGACGTTGCGCAGCAGGGTGTGCCGCTCCAGCACGACGCCGGGGTGGGCGGCGAACTCCAGCAGCAGCTTCAGCTCGGTCGGGGTCAGCGCCACCGGCGCCCCGCCGACGGACACCTCCATTCCGGCGGTGTCGACGGTGAGGTCCCCGAACACCAGGACGTCCCCGTCGGCGGCTCCGGGCGAGGGCGCCGGGACGGGTGGCGCGTACGTCGCCCGCCGCAGCAGCGAGCGGATGCGCGCCACCAACACGTACGTGTCCACGGGCTTGACCACGTAGTCGTCCGCCCCGGCCTCCAGGCCGGCGACGACGTCGAGGCCGTCGCCGCGCGCGGACATCATCAGGACGGGCACCAGGCTGGTCTCCCGGACCTTGCGGCACAGGCCGATCCCGTCCAGGCCGGGCAGCATCACGTCCAGGATCAGCAGGTCGAACTGCTCGTCCCGGAACAGCTCCAGCGCCGTGAGGCCGTCCGCCGCGGCGCGCATCCCGTAGCCGTAGCGTTCCAGCGCGACGGTGAAGGAGCGGCGCATCAGCTCGTCGTCCTCGACCAGCAGCACGCGGACGGGGTGCGGGGGCGGCATGGGCGAGGACACGGGCGGACAGCTCCTGCTCGGACAGCGACAAACGGCGGCGGACGGCAGCGGGTGACGGGCGGCAACGGACAAGGGCACGATACGGCAGATATCGGACGCCCCGGCCTCCTCGCCCACATCGACGTCAGGCCGCGCGCTCCCTGATACCCGGCGGATACAAACCCACCGCCGAACCCCCCGCCGAACCCGCCACCGATCACCCCTTGACCGACCCGGCGGTCAGGCCCTGGGCCAGGTAGCGCTGGAGGCGTCAAGAGCGGGAACGCCAAGAACGGGAACGCCAAGTGCGGAAACGCAAAGGGCCGGGACGCCCGTCGCGCCCCGACCCTTGACGGTTCGTCAGTCGTTCGCCACGGTCGCGTACCGCGCGGTGCCCTCGGCCATCTGCTTCAGCGCGTCCTTGCGGTCCCGCTTCGACAGCTTGTCGATGTAGAGGGTGCCGAACAGGTGGTCGGTCTCGTGCTGCAGGCAGCGGGCGAAGAAGCCGGTGCCCTCGACCCGGATCGGCCGGCCGTCCTTGTCCACGCCGGTCACCGCCGCGTACTCCGGGCGGGGCAGCTCGGCGTACGCGCCCGGCACCGACAGGCAGCCCTCGTTGCTGTCGTCCAGCACCCGCCGGCGGTCCGCCGGGTACTCCTCCAGCTTCGGGTTGATCACGTGGCCGATGTGGCGCACGCCCTCATCGTCCGGGCAGTCGTAGACGAAGACCTTCAGGTCCACGCCGATCTGATTGGCCGCCAGGCCCACGCCCTCGGCCGCATACATCGACTGGAACATGTCGTCGATCAACGCGGACAGCTCACCGTCGAACGCGGTGACGTCCTTGACCTCGCGGTGCAGGACCGGGTTGCCCACCACGGTGATCGGACGCGCGGTGCCCTTGGAGAGGTCCGGCTGCTCGCCGACCACCTTCAGCGGGGCCTCGTCGGCCGCCGACTCCTGGTCGTGGTCGTGGTCGTGGTCGTGCTGGTGGTCGTGCTGCTCCGCCATCGCTGCTTATCCGCTTCCGCTTCCGAGAATGGTCCAGGTATTCGGCTCTCGCCGGGTACACCGCTCAAGGGTAAGCGGCGCGCTCAACAGACTTCCTCCAGATCGCGGTACGCCCGTGTACCGGGCGAGGCCGCGGCCCAGCGGTCCAGCAGCGAGCGGACCAGCAGGGCGGGCGCGGCGATCCCGCACTCGCGCTCCACCAACCAGGACATTCCGGCCTCCCCGCCCTGGCTGAGGTGGCTGAGGTGTCCGGGGTGCGCGGCGTCGCCGTCGTCGTGCGGGTCGTGGTGGGCGGTGTGCCCGTCGTCCGTGGCCATCCGGCTCTCCGAGCAGGCCCGGCAGAGCAGCCGCACCGAGGACGTCCAGTCCTCCGCCGCGTAGCCGGCGTCCGCGACGACCCGCTCCAGCGCGTCCCGGTCCCCCGCCGTGGCGGCCTGGAGCAGCACCACGTAGGTCGGCACCGGGGACGGCGCCCACAGCTCGATCTCGTCGAACACCGGGTAGGCGACCCCGTCGGTGACCCGCTCGCCGTGCGGGGCGCCGTCGTGCAGCACCACCTCGCCCCAACGGCGGCCGGAGGAGGGCAGCGGGATGGACAGCACCTCGATCCGGGCCGGGTCCAGCCTGCGGCCCCACACCACCTCGGACTCGCCGTCCGGGGAGAGCCGCACCGGGGTGGTGCCGAGGTCCAGGCTGACCGGGCCGTCCGGCTGCCCGCCCGGGCCGCCGGGCAGCTTCAGCCCGTACGCCTGCCAGGCGCGGCGGGCCAGCGGCCAGTCCTGCAAGGCGGTCGCGGTGATGCCGAGGTTCCACCAGTCGGGGGCGCCGTGCTCGCGGTCCAGCAGGGCGACGGCCCGCAGCCCGGCCGAGCGGGCCTGCTCCCAGTCCCGGCGGAACTTGTGCAGCAGGGCGAGGTTGAACCAGGAGTCGGACAGCCAGGGCTCCAGGTCGGCGGCCATCACCAGCAGCGCGCCGGCGTCCTCGTAGCGGCCGTCACCGATCAGCGTGAAGGCCCGGTCGGTCGTCTGCCGCCAGGTGGCGGACGGCCGGTGCCGTGCCCGGTGGAAGATCCTCACGTTCGTCCCTGCCGTCGTCGTCCGCTCAAGTCCCGTACCGCCGCGTCCGGATCCACTTCCGCGGGGGTCCGGGGCACGGTGCCCCGGGTCGGTGTTCCACGCTACGACCGCATCCAACCACGCCCGCCCCCGCCCGCGCTCCCCACCGGCGAGGTTGGGGCCGCCCCTACCCAGCCTGCCCGCCCGGCCGCCCCGCCTCAACCCCGGCGCAGGCCCGCCGGTCCGCGGCGCTCCGCCGGTCCGCCCCGCGGCACTCGACGGGACCCGGGCCGACCGTCGGACTCAAGCCCGCACCCAAGCCCGCCTGGACAGGCCCTAGCCGCCGACCCGGGCCAGCGCGTCCACCACCCGGGCGTCGTACACCCGGCCGCGCCCCAGCCGCAGCACCTCCAGCGCCTCCAGCCGGCCCACCGCCTCGCCGACCCCGCGGCCGCGGGCCGCCGTCAGCAGGTCGTCGTGGGCATTGGCCACCCGGATGATCCGGGCCGCCAGCGGCACCGCGCCGTCCCCGCCGGCCGTGCCGAGCACCGGATCGGCCAGCCGGGCGACCTGCTCGGCGACCTGCCGGGGCACCCCGGTGCGGCGGATCACCTCGCTGCCCAGCCGGGCGATCCGCTGCTGCTCGGCGCAGGGCAGCAGCGCGGTCGCGCCGTCCGGCACCGGCTCGACCAGCGACAGCTGGCCCACGTCGTGCATCAGCGCCGCGTACTCCAGCAGGGCGAGTTCCCGGGTGCCCAGCCCCAGCTCGCGCCCCAGCGCGCACGCCGTGTCCGCGACCCGGCGGGCGTGCCCGTGCGGGGTGTAGCCGGCCACCTCGGTGGCCCGGGCCAGGCTGGCGATGGTCTGCCCGGTGGTGGCCCGCACGGCCGCGGCCCGCCGGAAGGACACCTGGGCGAGCAGCAGCGGGGTGCAGAACAGCGGCAGCGCCCACAGCCCGACCTCGCCGGCCGCCAGGCTGACCAGCATCCCCGTCGCGACGATCGCCGAGCCGATCCCGAACAGCGAGCGCAGTTCGTCCTCCAGCGCCGCCGGGAACCGCAGTCCGCCCTCCAGGCCGGCCGCCGACCGGCGCAGCAGCGCCGCCAGGGTCGCGTCGCAGAGCGCGGCCAGCGCGGCGACGGCGGTCAGGAACACCCCGTACGCCGGGCCCTCGGGCGAGAAGCGGTCGACCAGTCCGCCGTTGTAGAGCGGCTGGAAGACGGCGGCGGCGAAGCCGACCCCGAGCAGCCGGCGGGCGGCGCTGTCCCGCCGGGCCGGGTCGGCCCAGGGCGGGCGCCGGTGCGGGCGGCCGGGGCGGGCCCGCTGGGTCAGGCCCGGTCGGCCCCGACCCGGTCGGCACGCCCTGAGCCAGGGCAGTGCGAGGCCGGGCAGCCAGGCCAGCAGCAGGCCGACGCCGGTCACCGCGACCACCTGGAGCATCCCGTGCGCGGTGGGCACCCCGCGCAGCGGCCCGAGCAGGGCGTACGCCAGCGCGCCGGCCGCGCCGATCGGCGCCTGTTCGCGGTCGCCCGGAAGGGTGATCCGGACGCACTCGCCGAGCGCGATCAGCGCCGTGAACGCCAGCGCGACCCTCGCCCCGGCCACCCCGCGCACCGCGACCGCGCCCACCGCGAACACCAGCAGCGCGGCCGCCGCCGCGTGCACCACGCGGGCCTCCCGGCCGGCCGCGGTCACGGCTGCCCGGCCGTGGGGACGCTCCCGCCCTGCGCGGGCACCCGGCCCGGCGCCGCCCGCGCCGGCTCGGGCACCCCGAGCGGAATGTCGGGGACGGCCCGGATGCCGTCCCCGGGCGGCGGCAGCACCGGCTGCCAGTCGTGCCCGGCCAGCGCGTCGATCAGCGCCCGGACCATCACCGGGTCGAACTGGCTGCCCGAGCAGCGCTCCAGCTCCGCCACGGCCTCGGCGACCGGGCGGCCGCGCCGGTAGGAGCGGGTGGAGGTCATCGAGTCGAAGGCGTCGGCGACCGAGATGATCCGGGCGAACTCGGGGATCTGCTCGCCGACCAGCCCGCTCGGGTAGCCCCGGCCGTCCATCCGCTCGTGGTGGTGCAGGATCCCGGCGTGCGCCTCGCCGAGGAAGGCGATCCCGCGCACCAGCTCGTACCCGTACACCGGGTGGATCTCGACGGCCCGCCGCTCCGCCTCGCTGAGGGGACCGTTTCTGCGCAGCAACTCGGTGGCCACGCCCAGCTTGCCGACGTCGTGCAGGATCCCCGCGAAGCGCAGGGTGCGCAGCCGATCGGCCTCCATGCCGAGCTGACCGGCGATCAGCACCGAGGCCCGGCCGACCCGTTCGCTGTGCCCGCGGGTGTACGAGTCCTTGATCTCCACGGCCTGCACCAGCGACTGCACGGTGGCCTGGTGGGCGTCCCGCTCGCGCTGGCCCTGGGCGAACACCCAGGCCGAGATCGACAGTGGCAGCAGCGCCAGCAGTGCCGCGAACGCCCCGTACGGGCCCTGCCAGAGCACGGCCACCATCAGGCCGCCGGCCGCGTGCACGAGCACCGGCAGCCCGCACACCGCGACCGCCCCGCGCAGCAGCACGACGGGCCGGCGGTCCTCCGCGAGCATCAGCATCGCGCCCACCAGCACCCCGTTGACCAGGCAGAACGTGACGACGGCGGCGAAGCCGGGCAGCAGCGCGGCCGGGAAGCGGGAGCCGAGCAGCAGTTGCGGCCCGTGCAGCAGGTGGAAGGCGGCCGCGGCGGCGAAGGCGCACAGCGCGAGCTGGGAGCCGTTCCACAGCTGGCGGGTCCGGCAGCCGTGCCCGGCCGGGCCGCCGAACACCGCGGCGGGCACCGCGACCAGCGCGGCGGCGGCCGGCGGCAGCATCAGCACGCCGGCGAACAGCACCGGGAAGAAGGCGTTGACCCCGGGGCGGGAGAGCGCCCGCTCGGGCGGCGGCGGTCGGCGCAGCAGTCGGCGGACCAGCCGCAGGCAGGGCGTCGGCAGGCCCTGGGCCAGCGACTCCCAGCAGCCGTGCAGGAAGGCCAGCAGCCCGACCTTGGGCCAGTCCACCGGGGCGCCGAGCCAGCGCGGGAGCCCGGGCGGCACGCCGGTCGGCAGCAGTGGCAGCAGGCAGCACAGCGCCGCCACCGGGACGGCCACCAGGTAGCGCATCGCCCCCTCCGGCAGGGCCGCGTCTTCGCCGTCGATAGCGATCTCGACCTCCCCGACGTCCGGGCCCGCGTTGCCTCAGCTCGCCGGGCGGACCGGCGGTGAGCGTCCGTCAGGAGGATAGGCCGCCACCCGGGCGCAAGGACGCATGATGGCGCGACGACGCTGCTGGCGCACCGCCAACTCACCCGAACGAGTGAGGGGCGCACGCAAGCACAACGGGAGCGGCCCCGGGAGCGCACGCTCCCGGGGCCGTCTGACTCCGTGTCCGGACTGCTCGGCCCGCCCTCGCCGGCGGGCCCGTCCGCTTGCTCCGCCCGGCCGTTGAACGACCGCCCAGCCGTTGAACGGCCGCCCGGCTACTCCGCCGGGGCGCCCGCCTCGACGGTGGCACCGGGCCGGACCGTCGGCTCCTCCGGGGCCTCGCCGGCGGCCGGCGCCGGCCGGTCCGTCTCGACGTGCAGCTCGACCGTGGTGTCGACGGCGACCACCACCTGCTCGCCCGAACGCTGCCCCGCCCGGATCGAGTCGATCCTGGCCAGCACCTTGCTGCGCAGGTCAGCCGGGGTGTCGTCGCAGCCGCAGGAACGCTTGATCAGCGCCTTGATCGCCTGCTCCAGCCCGTACTGCTTCAGGCAGGGCGAGCACTCCTCGAAGTGCACCCGCAGCTTGGCGCAGTCGCCCTCGGCCATCTCGTTGTCGAGGAATTCGTAGAGGTGGTCGAGGACCTCGCCACACTCCGTGTCGTGCGGATCGCCGCAGCTCATGAGCCCGAGCCCTTCGCTTCCTGCCCTGCCCCGCTGCCGGCCGGGACGAGCCCGCGCTCACGGGCGTAATCCTCCAGCATGCCGCGCAGCTGACGGCGGCCGCGGTGCAGCCGGGACATCACCGTGCCGATGGGAGTACCCATGATGTCCGCGATCTCCTTGTACGCAAAGCCTTCTACGTCCGCGAGGTACACGGCGATCCGGAATTCCTCCGGAATGGCCTGGAGCGCGTCCTTCACATCGCTGTCGGGGAGGTGGTCGAGCGCCTGGGTCTCGGCCGAGCGCAGACCGGTCGACATGTGCGACTCGGCGCGGGCCAGCTGCCAGTCCTCGATCTCCTCCGCCGCCGTGCGCTGGGGCTCGCGCTGCTTCTTGCGGTACGAGTTGATGAACGTGTTGGTGAGGATGCGGTACAGCCAGGCCTTGAGGTTCGTGCCCTCGCGGAACTGGTGGAAGGACGCGTACGCCTTGGCGAACGCCTCCTGGAGCAGGTCCTCCGCGTCCGCGGGGTTGCGCGTCATGCGCAGCGCCGCCGAGTACATCGGATCCAGGTAGCCCAGGGCGTCGCGCTCGAAGCGCTCCCGCCGGGCCTCCTCGCTCTCCTGTGCCGACACCCGGAAGGTGTCCTCACCGATCGCCTCGGCCAGCTCCTCACCGGTGAGCGCCTCGCCCGTGGGCTGGCCCTCCTCCGGGCCCCGGCCCGGCTCGGCCTCGTGCTCGGTCCCGACGACCGGACCCACCTCCTCGGCATGGCGGGCACGACCCACGGCGGGCCGCCCCGAAATGGAGGATATCGGGCTGACGGGCTTCTCGCCCGCGACAATCCAGTCGGACCAGGCGGGGCCGAACGCCGCGGCGGCCTCGCGCTGCTCTGACCGCTCGGGGCACGCGATCGAACCCATCTGCCCTGCCTCTCAACCGGGAATCGTACTGACGAGAGTGCCAACCACCCCGACCCCGCCCGCATTCCCGCGCCCGCCCCGAAATCGCTCGTACGGGTGATCGAGCGGAAACCCCCCGCTCACGGCCGCCCCCGCCGACCCCGCCGCCTCAGACGACCCGCAGCACCCAGTCCCCGACCGCCCGGCAGATCGCCTCCAGCACCTCGTCCTGCCCCACCGGCGCCCGCTTGGGCACGTCGAAACCGTGCCCGCCGTACGGCACCGCCACCAGCTCGTGCCCGGGAGGCAGCTCCGGGAACTCCTGCGGCCCGCCGAACGGATCCGCCGTACCCTGCACCACCAGCGTCGCCGCCCCCGACTCCAGCAGCTCCTGCGCCCGGCTCTTCTCCGGCCGGCCCGGCGGGTGCAGCGGGAACGCCAGCGCCACCACCCCCACCGCCCCGCTCGCCGCCCCGGTCCGGCAGGCCACCCGCGCCCCGGCGCTGCGCCCGCCCACCACCAGCGGCAGCCCCTGACCGGCCAGCCGCCCGGCGACCGGGGTCCAGCCGCGGTCCAGCGTGCGCGGCGCCGGGGCGAGCCGCTTGCCCGCCACCCGCCAGGGCTGCTCCACCAGCGCCACGGTGATCCCGCGCGCCGGCAGCGCCGCGGCCAGCGCCACCAGGTCCCGGGCCTCGATCCCGCCGCCCGCGCCGTGACCGAGCGCCAGCAGCGCCTTCGGCGCACCGGCCCGGTGGTAGCTGATCCGGGCGTCCCCCACCTCGGTGGGGACGAGTTCGGTGGTCATCGTCGGTCGCTCCAACCGGCTCAGGCTCCCTCAGCTGTCAGGACTCAATCGTCAAACTTCAGACATTCAGACATCAGAACAGGGTGGTCTCGTACTCCGCCTCGGCCCACGGCTCCTTCAGCTCCGGGCCGTTGTTGCGGATGCTGCCGACCGCCGGCGAGACCGGGGTGGCCAGCAGCGCACCGGGCGGCGGCGGTATCAGCAGCCGGCGCAGCTCGTCCGGGTCGTCCAGCCCCGGGTCCAGCCACTCGCCGTAGGAGGCCGGGTCGAGGAACAGCGGCATCCGCTCGTGGATCGGCGCCAGCGACTCCTCGGCGTCGGTGGTGACGATGGTGAAGGTCACCAGCCAGGCCGCCGGATGGTCGGCCGGCACCGTCCGGTCGCGCCAGAACTCGTACAGCCCGGCCAGCGCCAGCGGGGTGCCGTCCGCCCGGGACACGAAGAACGGCTTCTTGCGCGCCTTGCCGCGCTCGCCCGGCACCGTCTGCCACTCGTAGTAGCCGTCCACCGGCAGGATGCACCGCCGCGAGGCGAACGCCTGCCGGTACGAGGGCTTCTCGTGCACCGTGTCCGAACGGGCGTTGATCATCTTCACCGCCGTCTCGGCCGACCGCGACCACTGCGGCACCAGGCCCCAGCGCAGCACCCTCAGCTGGCGCACCGGCCGCGCCCGGCCCTTCGGCACCCGCTCCAGCACCACGAAGGCGCTGGTGGTCGGGGCGACGTTCCAGTTGGGGGCCAGCGTCTCAGCCGGATCCCACTGCTCGACGCCGAACAGCTCGACGATGTCCTCGGGCTTGCCACTGGCTGCGAAGCGACCGCACATGCGGGCCAGCTTGCCATGCCCGCCCCGCTCACCACTTCTTCATCCCGCCAGGAGAACCGTCCGCTCCCGCCCGCCCGTCCCCGCATGGGAGGCTGCCCCGAACGGCCCAACGCAGCGGACGGAGGCGGAGACGAGACGATGAGCGCACAACCCACCGACCAGAACCTCGGCGAACTGTGGAACCAGGTCACCGGCACCCAGCCCGCGCCGCCCGGCTGGCTGGTGCTGGCCACCGCCGGCGCCGCCCTGCTCGCCGTCCTCGCCCGCCCGCTCTGGCACGTCACCCGCAACGCCGTGACCATCGCCCACGAAGGCGGCCACGGCCTGATCGCCCTCGTCACCGGCCGCCGGCTCGCCGGCATCCGGCTGCACTCCGACACCTCCGGCCTCACCCTCTCCTACGGCCGCCCCACCGGCCCCGGCATGATCCTCACCGCCGCCGCCGGCTACACCGCCCCCGCCCTGCTCGGCCTCGGCTGCGCCGCCCTGCTCTCCACCGGCCGGATCACCCTGCTGCTCTGGCTGGCCGTCGTCCTGCTGCTCGCCCTCCTGGTGCGCATCCGCAACGCCTTCGGCCTGTTCACCGTGCTGGTCGCCGGCGGCGCCTTCTTCCTGGTCTCCTGGTTCGGCAGCGCCGAGGTCCAGGCCGGCTTCGCCTACCTCGGCTGCTGGTTCCTGCTGTTCGGCGCCGTCCGCCCGGTCCTCGAACTCCAGCACCAGCGCCGCATCGGCTGGGCCCGCGACTCCGACGCCGACCAGCTGGCCCGCCTCACCCACATCCCCGGCCTCGCCTGGATCACCGTCTTCCTGCTCACCGCCCTCGCCTGCCTCGCCCTGAGCGCGACCTGGCTGCTCCAGCCCCTGCACTGAACCCCACCCTCGGCGCGAACCTGCTGCTCCGGCCCCTGCGCCGGGTCGCCCCCGCGGCACGGGCCTGCTGCCACAACCCCTGCGCCGGGCCTCCCCCGTCCCGCCATGCGGTTGGCGCAGGGGCCGTTCCGGTACGGCCCCTAAACTTGCCCCCATGACCGAGACCCTGTGGCCCGCCCCCGTCGCGACCACCCCCGTTGACGCCACCGTCACCATCCCCGGCTCCAAGTCGGTCACCAACCGAGCCCTGGTGCTGGCGGCGCTCGCCGACGAGCCCGGCTGGGTGCGCCGGCCGCTGCGCAGCCGCGACTCCCAGCTGATGGCCGACGGCCTGCGCGCCCTCGGCGTCGGCATCGAGGAGAAGGTCAACAACGACTCCGGCGGCACCGGCGGCGGCGAGGCCTGGCGGGTCATCCCGACCCCCGCGCTGCGCGGCCCCGCCTCGATCGACGTCGGCAACGCCGGCACCGTGATGCGCTTCCTGCCCCCGCTCGCCGTCCTCGCCGACGGCCCGGTGCACTTCGACGGCGACCCGCGCAGCTACGAGCGCCCCCAGCACGGCGTGATCAATGCCCTGCGCGCGCTCGGCGCCCGGATCGACGACGGCGGCCGCGGCGCCTTCCCGCTGACCGTGCACGGCACCGGCGCGCTCGACGGCGGCCCGGTCGAGCTGGACGCCTCCTCCTCGTCCCAGTTCGTCTCCGCCCTGCTGCTCTCCGGCGCCCGCTACAACCAGGGCGTCGAGGTCCGGCACGTCGGCGGCCCGGTGCCGTCGCTGCCGCACATCCGGATGACCGTCGAGATGCTGCGCCTGGCCGGCGTCCAGGTCGACGCCCCCGAGGACGGCGGCGAGAAGGACGTCTGGCGGGTCACCCCCGGCGCCCTGATCGGCCGCGACCTGGTGGTCGAGCCGGACCTCTCCAACGCCGCGCCGTTCTTCGCCGCCGCCCTGGTCACCGGCGGC
The DNA here is from genome assembly GCF_042732075.1 of Kitasatospora sp. NPDC059812. Classification (NCBI taxonomy): domain Bacteria; kingdom Bacillati; phylum Actinomycetota; class Actinomycetes; order Kitasatosporales; family Streptomycetaceae; genus Kitasatospora; species Kitasatospora sp. NPDC059812. The sequence goes on along the minus strand of NZ_JBHWIO010000057.1, from coordinate 19,734 downwards.
CGGGTGACGGTCCGCGACTGGCCCAAGCACACCAGCCAGCCCGGCGACCAGCTGCGCGAGATCTACACCCGGATGGGCGGCGCCTGCGAGTTCACCGACGAGGGCCTGCAGTTCACCGGCACCGGCCGGATCCACGGCATCGAGGCGGACCTGCACGACGTCGGCGAGCTCACCCCGGTGATCGCCGCCGTCGCCGCACTGGCCGACTCCGAGTCCCACCTGTACGGCATCGCCCACCTGCGGCTGCACGAGACCGACCGGCTCGCCGCGCTCGCCAAGGAGATCAACGACCTCGGCGGCGACGTCACCGAGACCGAGGACGGCCTGCGCATCCGCCCGCGCCCGCTGCACGGCGGCGTCTTCCACACCTACGAGGACCACCGCCTGGCCACCGCCGCCGCCGTGGTCGGCCTGGCCGTGCCCGGCGTCGAGGTGGAGAACGTGGCCACCACCGCCAAGACCCTGCCGGACTTCCCGAAGATGTGGGCGGAACTGCTCGGCGAAGCGGTGGCGGACGCCTGAGCGGAGACTGAGCACATGCGCCGCTACGGCAAGGACGCCGACGAGGACGACATCCGCAACCGCCCCGCCCGCCGGGGATCCCGGCCGCGGACCCGGATCCGGCCCAAACACGATGACGCCGCCGAGGCGATGGTGCTGACCGTCGACCGCGGCCGGCTGACCTGCCTGATCGACCCGGGCACCAAGCAGGAACGCGAGATCGTCGCCATGAAGGCCCGCGAGCTGGGCCGCAAGGGCGTCGTCGTGGGCGACGTGGTCAACATCGTCGGCGACCTCTCCGGGGACACCGACACGCTCGCCCGGATCGTCCGGGTCGAGGAGCGCAGCTCGGTGCTGCGGCGCACCGCGGACGACGACGACCCGTACGAGCGGATCGTCGTCGCCAACGCCCAGCAGCTGGCCATCGTCACCGCGCTGGCCGACCCGGAGCCCCGGCCCCGGCTGATCGACCGCTGCCTGGTGGCCGCCTACGACGCGGGCATGGAGCCGCTGCTGGTGCTCACCAAGGCCGACCTCGCCCCGGCCGGGCCGCTGCTGGAGTCGTACGCGCCGCTCGGCATCGACTACGTGGTCACCCGTCGGGACGAACTGGAGACGGAGGGCGCCGAGGCCGTCCGCGCGCACCTGCGCGGCCTCTCCACGGTGTTCATCGGCCACTCCGGCGTCGGCAAGACCACCCTGGTCAACGCCCTCGTCCCGGACCACCAACGGCAGACCGGCCGGGTCAACGCGGTCACCGGGCGCGGCCGGCACACCACCGTGTCCGCCTTGGCGCTGCGGCTGCCCCCGCCGCCGGGCGCCAAGCCGGGCTCCAAGAAGGCGCTGGACCCGGGCTGGGTGATCGACACCCCGGGCTTCCGCTCCTTCGGCCTCTCGCACATCGACCCGTCCCGGGTCATCCACGCCTTCCCCGACCTGGAGCCCGGCACCGCCGACTGCCCGCGCGCCTGCAGCCACGACGAACCGGACTGCGCGCTGGACGCCTGGGTCGCCGACGGCCACGCCGAGGGCGCCCGGCTCTACTCGCTGCGCCGGCTGCTGGCCAGCAAGGAGGCCCGCGAGGGCGACTGACCCGGGCGGCGGTTTTACCGTCCCATGGGTTTCCCGACCGTTCGAGGTGTCGGACCGCGCCGGCCTGGCGATCATAGGAAGGTCGGGCCACAGCGCGGTCCGACCCGTCGATCGACAGGGAGGGCACGCGATGGCATGGGCCTTGGTGGTCCTGGCCGGCCTGCTGGAGACCGGCTTCGCGATCAACCTCAAGCTCAGCGAGGGCTTCACCAAGCTCTGGCCCACCATCAGCTTCTGCGTGTTCGCCCTGGGCAGCTTCGGCCTGCTCACGCTGTCCCTGAAGAGCCTGCCGGTCGGCCCCGCCTACGCGGTGTGGACGGGCATCGGCGCGGCCGGCACCGCCATCTACGGCATGGTCTTCCTGGACGAGACCACCTCGGTGCTGAAGCTGGTCTCGATCTCCCTGGTGATCGCCGGCGTGATCGGCCTCCAGCTCAGCGGCTCGGCGCACTGACCGTCACCGGCCCACCCCTGCTACCGGCCCACCCCCGCTGCTCGCCCGCTCGCCGCCGGCAGGCCGTCCCGGTCCGCGAGCCCGGCTGTCCCGATCCGGGCGGGATCGCTAGGGTTTCGGACATGGCCGATTACCACGACGATCTCCGACTCGCCCACGTCCTCGCCGACTCGGCCGACTCGGTCACCCTGGAGCGCTTCCGCGCCCTCGACCTGAAGGTCGAGACCAAGCCCGACCTCACCCCCGTGAGCGACGCCGACAAGGCCGCCGAGGAGCTCGTCCGCAGCGTGCTGCAGCGCGCCCGCCCGCGCGACGCGGTGCTCGGCGAGGAGTTCGGCCTCCAGGGCTCCGGCCCGCGCCGCTGGGTGATCGACCCGATCGACGGCACCAAGAACTACATCCGCGGCGTCCCGGTCTGGGCCACCCTGATCGCCCTGCTGGAGGACGGCCCGGACGGCGTCGAGCGCCCGGTGGTCGGCATCGTCTCCGCCCCCGCGCTGCAGCGCCGCTGGTGGGCGGCCAAGGACCTCGGCGCCTACGCCGGACGCAGCCTCACCAAGGCCTCCCGGATCCACGTCTCCGGCGTCTCCCGGATCGAGGACGCCTCCTTCTCCTACTCCTCGCTCTCCGGCTGGGAGGAGCGCGGCCGCCTCGACCCCTTCCTGGACCTCACCCGCGCCTGCTGGCGCACCCGCGCCTACGGCGACTTCTGGTCCTACATGATGGTGGCCGAGGGCGCGGTCGACATCGCCGCCGAGCCCGAGCTGTCGCTCTGGGACATGGCCGCCAACTGCGTCATCGTCGAGGAGGCCGGCGGCCGCTTCACCGGCCTGGACGGCGTGCCCGGCCCCGGCGGCGCCGACGCCGTCGCCAGCAACGGCATCCTCCACGAGGAGACCCTGCGCCGCCTGAGCGTCTGAGGGCTCCCTTGCACGGCCGAACATGGTGCGGGCCCCGGGGGGGCAAGGAACGGGGGCGACGGGGCCGGCCGCCCAGGGGGGGGGGGCCCCGCGACGGAGTGGCCGGTGGAGCGAGAGCGCGCCCG
>NZ_JBHWIO010000057.1:2464-16632 GCF_042732075.1 Kitasatospora sp. NPDC059812 | reverse complement strand
CGGTCGACCAGTCCTCTGGTCGACCGGGCCCGCCGCTCATCGGGGCGCGTCCCGGCTACTGCTTGCGCAGTTCCCGGACGGCCGTCTCCAGCCGCTGCCCGTAGTCGGCGTCGGCCTTGCGGAAGTTGTCGACCGCCCGCTCGACGATGTCCTCGCGGTCGGCGGAGACCTTGGCGATGAAGCCGGCCAGGTTGGCGATCAGCCGCTGCTTCTCGTCCTCCGAGAACAGCCGGTACAGGTTGCCGGCCTGCACGAAGTCGTCGTCCTCGGCGTGCGAGGGCGCCTCGTGGTTGCCGGTGGCGCCGGTGACCGCGGTGGCGGCCCACAGCGGGCGGCCGGTCTGCACCGGGCCGCCGAAGCTGTTCGGCTCGTAGTTCTTCTGGCGGCCGTGGCGGCCGTCGTACAGGTGGCCGTCGCGGCTGTTGGTGCGCGCCTCGGTGGCGTGCGGGCGGTTCACCGGCAGGTGGTCGGCGTTGATGCCGACGCGGTAGCGGTGGGCGTCCGCGTACGCGAACAGGCGGCCCTGCAGCATCTTGTCGGGGGACGGGCCGATGCCGGGCACGAAGTGCGACGGGGAGAAGATCGACTGCTCGACCTCGGCGAAGACGTTGTCGGGGTTGCGGTTGAGCTCCAGCCGCCCGATCTCGACCGGCGGGTAGTCGGCGTGCGGCCAGACCTTGGTGAGGTCGAAGGGGTTGAAGCGGTACTGCGCCGCGTCGGCCGCCGGCATGATCTGGACCTGCACGGTCCAGCTGGGGAACTCACCGCGCTCGATCGACTCGCGCAGGTCGCGCTGGTGGCTGTCCGGGTCCTCGCCGGCCAGCCGGTTGGCCTCGTCCTGGGTGAGGTTCCTGATGCCCTGGTCGGTCTTGAAGTGGTACTTGACCCAGAAGTGCTCGCCGGCCTCGTTCTGCCACTGGAAGGTGTGCGAGCCGTAGCCGTTGAGGTGGCGGTAGCTGGCCGGGATGCCGCGGTCGCCGAACAGCCAGGTCACCTGGTGGGTGGCCTCGGGCGACAGGCCCCAGAAGTCCCAGACGTTGTCCGCCTCCTGGGAGCCGGTGTACGGGTCGCGCTTCTGGGTGTGGATGAAGTCGGGGAACTTCACGGCGTCCTTGATGAAGAACACCGGGGTGTTGTTGCCGACGAGGTCGTAGTTGCCCTCCTCGGTGTAGAACTTCAGCGCGAAACCGCGCGGGTCGCGCACCGCGTCGGCCGAGCCGAGGTTGCCGGCCACGGTGGAGAACCGCAGGAAGACCTCGGTCTGCTTGCCGACCTCGGACAGGAACGAGGCCCGGGTGTAGGGCGCCAGGTCGGCGGTCACCGTGAAGGTGCCGTAGGCCGCCGCGCCGCGGGCGTGCACCACGCGCTCCGGGATCCGCTCGCGGTTGAAGTGCGCGAGCTTCTCGAAGAGCTGCTGGTCCTGGATGAGCGCCGGGCCGCCGGGGCCCGCGGTCTCGGTGTTCTGGTTGTCGGCGACGGGGGCACCCGCCTCCGTGGTGAGGGTGGGGCGCAGCTCGTCCTGGGTCGTCATAAGAGGGCCTCCGCGTTATCCGGTCGTGACGACTCGATCCTAACTTGGACTTTGTCCAAGTCAACACTGGAACCAATCTAAGAGCGTGACTTACCCTGTTCCCATGAACGACCTGCTGGAACGACTTCGCGGACGCGGCTGGCGGCTGACCTCACAGCGCCGGGTCGTGGCCGAGGTCCTCGACGGCGACCACGTCCACCTCACCGCGGACGAGGTGCACGCCCGCGCCGTCGCCCGCCTGCCCGAGATCAGCCGCGCGACCGTCTACAACACCCTCGGCGAACTGGTCGGCCTCGGCGAGGTCCTGGAGGTCGCCACCAACGGGCGCGCCAAGCGCTACGACCCCAACGCCCACCGCGCCCACCAGCACCTGGTCTGCTCCGGCTGCGGCGCCATCCGCGACGTCCACCCGCACGGCGACCCCCTCGCCGCCCTCCCGGCCGGCGAACGCTTCGGTTTCACCGTCACCACCGCCGAGGTCACCTACCGCGGCCTGTGCCCGGACTGCACGGGCACGCCGTAACGCGGCCCCGCCCGCCCGGCGGGAACCGCCGCACCCGCCCTACGCGCTCAACTCCGCGTGCAGCGCGCCCAGCAGGCGCCCGGCCCGCTCCGCCACCTCGGCCGGCCCGTAGTCGGCCGCCCGGCGGCACCAGTTCTCCGCCTGCACCGGCTCCCCCCGGCGCAGCGCCAGCAGCGCCAGGCGCAGCGCCGCCCGCCCGTGCCCGGCGTCGGCCGCCCTGGTGTACCAGAGCATCGCCTGCGCCTCGCGGTCCTGCCGGGCCAGCAGCAGCCCCAGGTTGAAGGCGGCGCTGCGGCTGCCGGCCTCGGCCGCCCGCCGGTACCAGCTCTCGGCGATCTCCAGCGCGCCGCGCTCGGCCGCCCGCACCCCCATCCGCACCTGCGCCCGCCGGTGCCCGGCATCGGCCGCCAGCGCGTACCAGTGCTCGGCCTCGGTGTCCGCGTCACCGCGCCGGTCCAGCACCGAGGCCAGCCGGAACGCGCCCTCCGCCGACCCGCCGGACGCCGCCTGCCGGTAGCGCTCCAGCGCGCCGGCCAGGTTGCCCCGCTGCTCCTGGGCGACGGCCAGTTGCAGCGCGGCCTCGCCGTGGCCCTCGGCGGCGGCCCGCGCGTACCACTCCTGGGCCTGCCGCTGCTCGCCGCGCCCGGCGTGCAGCACGCCCAGGTTGAACGCGCCGTCCACGCTGCCGGCCTCGGCCGCCTTGGAGAACCACGGCTCGGCGCCGGTCTCCTCGCCGCGCTGCAACAGCACCACGGCCAGCGCATTGCAGGCCTCCCGGTGCCCGGCGTACGCGGCCCGGCGGTACCACTGCTCGGCCTGCTGGTCGCGGCCGGTGGCGACACAGAGCAGGCCGAGGTTGAAGGCGCCGTTCTGGTCGCCCGCGTCCAGGGCGGTGCGGTACCAGCGCTCGGCCTCCTTGGCCTCGCCGCGGCCGGCGTGCAGGGCGCCCAGCGCGTTGGCGGCGTTGCCGTCGCCGGCCTCGGCGGCCTCCCGCCACCACTCGGCGGCGGCGGCCAGGTCCCCGGAGTCGCGCAGCAGGAAGCCCAGCGCGCAGGCGGCGCGCGGCTCGCCGTTCTGCGCGGACTGCCGGTACCAGCGGGCGGCCTCCTCCAGCAGCGACTGGTCGGTGGCGGCGCGCTCCTCCAGCAGCACGCCCAGGCGCAGCGCGGCGCGGGCGTGGCCGCGGGCGGCGGCGGTGCGGTACCAGGCCTCGGCGGTCTCCTTGTCCCCGGCGGCCTCGCGCATCCGGGCCAGCCGGTAGGCGGCCTCCCGGTGCCCGGCGTCGGCGGAGACCTTGAACCAGCGCTCGGCGCGCACGTCGCGCCGGTGCTCCATCAGGTCGCCCAGCGCGTAGGCGCCGAGCGGGTGGCCGTGGTCGGCGGCGAAGTGCAGCCAGTACTCGGCGGCCTCCTCCTCGCCCTGGTCGCGCAGTTGGAGCCCGAGCGCGTGCGCGGCGGGGGCGCTGCCGGCCACCGCGGCATGGCGCCACCACTGGGCGGCCTCGGCCCGGTGGCCCTGCTGGTGCAGCAGCACGCCGAGGTTGTTGGCGGCGGCGCGCGTCCCGGCGGCCGCGGCGGCGCGCAGGTAGGGCTCGGCGTCCTCCAGGTCGCCGCGGCGCAGCAGCAGGGTGCCGAGCCGGCTGGCGGCGTCCGGGTCGCCGTCGTCGGCGGCCTGCCGGTGGCGGGCCTCCAGCGCGGCGCTCTCGCGGGCGGCCAGCGCGGTCTCGAAGCTGGTGGTGTCCAGGCCGGCCGGGTCGAGCGCGGCGGCGTTCGGGCCGTCGGCGGCGGCGCCGTCGGGCCCGTACGGGCGGACGGCGTCGGCGAACTGACGGGTGGACACGTGGACCAGGCTGTCGGGGCCGTAGCCGGCGACCGGGGGACGCTCGGACAGGCCGCTGGTGCGCTGGGCGGGCAGGGCTCCGGGGCGGCTCTCGGGGCTCTCCGCCCAGGCGTCGGTGTCCGCCTCGGTGGCCGCCGCGGACTTGGTGCCTGACCCGTTCTTGCCGATCAGCCTCATGCCGACTCCCGCTCCCCCAGAGTGTCGCGGCATCGTGCCCCGGCCCGCGGCCGGGGGGACCCCCAGGGGAGGCGCCGGAACCGACGGCCGGTCAGCAGCCGCGCACCGTCCCCCATGTGTCCCATCGTCGCACCACCCGCAACCCGCGTACACCTGCCCCGGCCGAATTCGGGCGGGGCCGACCCGAAGCCGACGAAATTGCTTCGGCGCTTTGTCGATTTCCCGACACTCGGACCCCACAAACCCCTTGCCGTCGTCGTTGGCGACGGTTGATGGTACCGGAGCGGTTCCCGCCGCTTCGGGGGGAAAACGCCAGAGGCCCGGAGGAAGAATCCTCCGGGCCTCTGTCCACTGAGTAGCGGGGACAGGATTTGAACCTGCGACCTCTGGGTTATGAGCCCAGCGAGCTACCGAGCTGCTCCACCCCGCGTCGGTAGTTGAACCATAGCACGGGTGCGGGGTGGAACAGGAATCGGTTGCCGCAGCTCAGCGGGCCGCGACTACGGCTACGGCTGTCCGGACGGCGTCGCGCCCGGGGTCGTACCCGGCGTCGGGGCCTGCACCGGGCTCCCGCCGCGGGCCGCCTCGGCCGCCTTCAGCGCGTCGCCCAGCGCCTTCTGGGCGTTGCCGTAGGCCACCCAGTCGCCGTTCTTGAACGCGGTCTGGCTGTCGTTGTACGCCTTCTCCGCGTCCCCGAGCGCCTTCTGCAGCTCCGGCGAGATCGTCCCGCCCGGCGCCGCCGTCCCCGGGTTGGTGGGCGTCCCCGGGTTGTTCGGCGTGGACGGCGCGGTCGGCGTGGTCCCCGGGGCCGCCCCGGCGAACACCTTCTTCAGCGCGTCCTCCAGGGTGTTCTCGAACGCCACGTTGTCGTTCCCGTACACCGCCAGCACCTTCTGCAGCGTCGGGTACTTGGCGCCGCGTCCGCGCACGTACACCGGCTCGACGTTGAGCAGCCCGCCGCCGACCGGCAGGGTCAGCAGGTTGCCGTACTCCAGCTCGGTGTCACCGCCGCTCTTCAGCGCGAAGATCTGCGAGGCCACCTCCTGCCGGGAGTTGAACGTCGACTGCACCAGGCCCGGGCCGGGGGCGCTGTTGTCCCCCGAGATCTTCAGGATGCGGATCTTCCCGTAGTCCGGCCCCGGATCGGCGTTGACGGCCATGAACGCGGCCAGGTTCGGGCGGCCGTTGGGCACGAAGGTCGTGGTCAGCGAGAAGCTCGCCGAGGTGACCTGCGGGTCCGGCATCCGCACCGTCACGTAGTACGGCGGCTGGACCTGCTTGGTGTCGCTGGTCGGGTCGACCGGGATCTGCCAGATGTCGCTGCCGTTGAAGAAGGAGTTGGCGTCGGTCACGTGGTACTGGCCGAGCAGGTCGCGCTGCACCTTGAACATGTCCTGCGGGTAGCGCAGGTGCGGCAGCAGCGTGCCCGGGATGTCCGCCTTCGGCTCGACGGTGCCGGGGAACGCCTTCATCCAGGTCTTCAGCACCGGGTCCTGCTCGTCCCACTGGTAGAGCTTCACCTCGCCGGTGTAGGCGTCCACCGTGGCCTTGACCGAGTTGCGGATGTAGTTGACCTGGTTGGCGACGGTCAGCAGCTCACCGCGCTGGTTGGTCAGCGAGTCCTTGGTCGCGGTGCCCAGCGTCGTCTTCGACGAGAACGGGTAGCCGTCCGAGGTGGTGTAGCCGTCCAGCACCCAGACCACCCGGCCGTCCTGCACCACCGGGTACGCGTCGGCGTCGATCGACAGCCACGGGGCGACCTTCTCCACCCGCTCCTTCGGCGTCCGGTTGTAGATCACCTTCGCGCCGTCGGTGATCGCCCCCGCGTACAGGATCTGCGGCTCGGCGAAGCGCACCGCGTACGCGGCCCGGGTGATCGGGTTGTCCAGCGAGACACCGCTGTTGCCGGTGTAGGTGTACTCCTTGTTCTCGCCGGTCTTGGTGGTGTAGTCGATCTCCTTGTTCGAGCCGCCGACGATCGAGTACGACGTCGTCTTCTCGCCGTAGTAGATCCGCTGCTGGTAGTCGCCCAGCGCACCGGTGGCCGGCAGGCCGGACTCGGTGAACACCGGCTCGCCCTTGTCGCTGACCTGGTTGCCCTTGGCGACGACCGCGCCGTAGCCGTGGGTGTACTTGAAGTGGTCGTTGATCCAGTTGCGCTGCACGCCGTTGAGGTCCAGCTCGCGCAGACCGATCACGGTGTCCTGCTTGTCCGTGCCGGAGCCGTAGCGGTCCACGTCCAGGGTGTTCGGGAAGGCGTAGTAGTTGCGCTGCTGCTCGATCGACTGGAAGGTCGGCGAGACGACGTTCGGGTCCAGCAGCCGGATGTCGGAGATGGTCTGCGCGTCCGGCTTGAGCGCCTCGGCCGTCGTCGACCCCTGCGGGCTGTACTGGGTGGTCTGCGCGTCCGCGATCCCGTACGCCTGCCGCGTCGCGTCGATGTTCTTCTGGATGTACGGCGTTTCCTTGGCCTGCTCGTTTGGCTTGACCTGGAACTGCTGCACGATCGCCGGGTACAGCCCGCCGATCAGCACCGCCGACAGCACCATCAGCCCCAGCCCGATCAGGGCCGGCGCCCAGGTGCGGCGCACCGGCGTCAGGAAGAACAGCAGCGCGCAGATGATCGCCACGAAGAACAGGATCGTCTTGGCCGGCAGGAACGCGTTGGCGTCCACGTAGCGCAGGCCGGTCCAGCCGGAGACCCCCTTGTAGGAGCCGGTCTTCACCGCCAGCGCGTACCGGTCCAGCCAGTACGCCACCGCCTTCAGCAGCACGAACACGCCCAGCAGCACCGCCAGGTGCCCCTGCGCGCCCGCGCTCGCCCGACGGCCCGGGCCCTGCAGCCGCAGCCCCCCGTACAGGTAGTGCACCAGCGCCGAGGTCAGCAGCGAGACGATCACCGCGCTGAACGCGAAGCCCAGCACGAACTCGTAGAACGGCAGGTCGAAGGCGTAGAACGAGACGTCCATGCCGAACTGGGCGTCCTTCTCGCCGAAGGGCGTCGCGTTCGTCCACATCAGCCAGGTCCGCCACTGGCCGGACGCCGCGGCGCCCGCCACCAGGCCGATCACCAGCGAGACGCCGATCAGCGCCCAGCGCTTGAACGGCGCCAGGCCCGAGCGGTAGCGGTCCAGGCTCTGCTGCTCGACCGACATCGCCGACAGCGGCGGCCGCAGCCGGTGCGCCAGCCAGACGTTGAAGCCGACGATCACCGCCATCAGCAGGCCGAACACCGCGAACAGGCCGATCTTCGTCCACAGCTGCGTGGTGAACACCGAGGAGTAACGGACGGACCTGAACCACAGCCAGTCCGTCCAGAACCCGGCGAACATGACGAACAGCAGGAACAGCACCGCGAGTACGCCCAGGGTCAGCAGGGCCACCCGCGCCCGCCGGGAGGGCGGCCCTACCCTGCGCCGGAAACCCGGCCCTGAGCGTTCCGGCATCTGGAATACCACGGTGGCACCTCAGCTGTGTCGTCTGGAGTCACTGGAGTCAGTCGGTCTTCAGGGAAACTTAACCAGGCTTTGGCCGAGTTCCCACCGTTAGCAGACGGTTACGACGACGTTCCCCGTCCCGGCCGTTCCCCGGCCCACTCGCGGCGCCCGGCGCCCGGGCCCCCGCCCGGCGTGTGAGGATTGAGGCATGTCCGACGCGTCCAATGCACTCAACTCCCCCGGCTCCCCCGACGACGTCTCCAAGCTCCCCGCCGCCACCCCGCTCACCCGGGCCGCGCTGGAGATCGACGAGTACGCCGCCACGCTCGGCTGGGACCTCCCGGCCCGGCTGTTCGCCCTGGTGGACAGCACCGCCCTGCGCAAGGCCGACCCGAAGATCGCCGCCCAGCTCGGCCTCGGCGACGACGACACGGCCGGCCTCACCCCGGTCGAGCAGGACGAGCTGCCGGCCGGCATGGAGCTGGACAAGTTCCTCGGCACCATCGCCTGGCCCGACGCGGTGGTCGGCTGCGCCCTGGTCGTCGAGCGCCTGATGCTGCCGCCGGGCTCCGAGCAGACCCGCCCGCGCAACGCCAGCGACGCCCAGCTCGCCGAGTGGGTGGCCAACCACCCCAAGCGCGAGGAGGTGCGGATCACCGCCGCCGTGCTGCGCAACGGCAAGAAGGAGATCGCGCTGCGGCTGCGCTCCAAGGACGTCGCCCGCGAGGTGCTGACCGGCCCGGACCTGGTGCCCGGCCTGACCGCGGCGCTGCTGGCGACCTTCTCGTAGCCCCCCCGGCCGCCCCGGCCGCACCACTCCACGTTCACGGCACTACACCACGGCACTACGCCGCGGCATTAGTTCACGGCACTACTTCACGGCGCAGGACGGCAGCGCGGAGGTCTGCCCGGAGCGGATCTGCTCCAGCGACTTCAGCGCGCCGTCCAGCGTGTCCGTCTTGATCAGGTTCAGTCCGGGCGGGATGTTCTTGGTCGCCTCGGCGCAGTTCGAGGACGGGGTGAAGAAGTACTCGGCGCCGGCGTCCCTGGCGGCGATCAGCTTCATCGATATCCCGCCGATCGGGCCGACCTTGCCGTCGTCGTCGATGGTGCCGGTGCCCGCCACGAACCGGCCGCCGGTGAGGTCGCCGCCGGGGGTGAGCTTGTCGATGATGCCGAGCGAGAACATCAGCCCGGCGCTCGGCCCGCCGACGTCCTGGAGGCCGATGTCGATCTGGAACGGGTAGGTGTGCCGGATCGTGGTGCCGATGCCGACCACCGCGAGTTCCGCCCGCTCGGCCGGGGCCTTCGGGTCGAGGTCCTTGGCCCGCACGGTGGGGACGGTGACGTCGGTCCGGTCCCCCGGGTTGGCGCCGCCGTTGCCGGTCGCGTCCTTGACCCGCGGGACGACGGTGAAGACCGCCGACTCGCCCGGCTTGTGCTTGGTGACCGCGGCCACCACCTGCTCGACCGTGCTGACCGGCGTGCCGTCGACGGCCACGATCTGGTCGCCCGCGTGCAGCCGGCCCTCCGCCGGGGCCCCCGCCGTGACCGATTTGATGATCAGCTCGGTGCCGACCGGGATGCCCAGCTGGTTGAGCGCGGCGGTGCGGGCACTGTCCTCGGAGGAGGCGAACTCCTCGGCGTTCTGCTTCTTGGCGTCGGCGTCCGTCTGCCCCTTCGGGTAGACGTTGTCGTGCGGCACGACCATCACGTCGTCGCGCAGCCACCCGACCACCGCGTTGACCAGGCTGGGCTCGTACTTGGCCCCGGTGACCTGGACGGTGGTCATGTTGAGGTGCCCGGTGGTCGGGTACGAGTCGCGCCCGGTGATGGTGATCACCGACTTGCCCCCCTGGTTGCCGAGCGTGTTGTACGTCGGCCCCGGGCTCATCTCCGTGTACGGCACCTTCATCAGCACCGAGACGCAGAGCAGCGCTATGAGCAGCAGGGTGGCAGCGAGCATCGTCGCGGAGCGGCGTGGCATGCCTCGACAGTACGGGACGCGGATGAGCGGACGCCCCCCGGGCTACCGGCCGGAACCGTCCTCGGAGGCGGTGCTCCCGGCGGTGGTGCGTTCCATCGCGGCCATGAAGCGCCGGTGCTCGGCGAGCGAGGCCGGGTCCCCCGTGGCCCTCGGGGCGCGTTGGGCCCAGCCCGCCCACAAGGCGGCGAGCAGGACGGCGATGACCGGAATGATCAACCAGGCGAGCGCACCCATATCAGTACTCCCAGCTCGTCGTGTCTATGAGCAGATTAACCACTCCGGCGGACAACGCGGGCGGCGCCGTCCGGGTTACGGGACGGCCGATCGGCTCACTGCCAGGGAGTATTCGGCCCACTGACCGGGACCCGTTCGAGTGAGAGCCCGGCCCGTCCGACATGCCCGTCGCATTCCGTGCACCGATGGCGACTCTCCGCAGCCGATCGACCCCTTCGGACCCCTTTAAGTCCCGTCCGGTCCGGTCCGGTCCGGTCCACAGGGGGCGCCCGGGTCAGCAGCTGCCGGCGCCGACCCACTCCTCCTCGCCGTCGGCGAAGACCTGGTGCTTCCAGATCGGCACCTCGTGCTTGAGGTCGTCGATCAGCCGCCGGGCGGCCGCGAAGGCCTCGCCCCGGTGGGCGCAGGACACGGCGACGATCACCGCCTTGTCGGTGATCTCCAGCCGGCCGACCCGGTGCACCGCGGCCAGCGCCCGCACCGGGAAGTCGGCGACGACCTTCTCCGCGATCCGGCGCATCTCCTGCTCGGCGGTGGGGTGGCAGCTGTATTCCAGCGCGGTGACCGACTTGCCGCCGTCGTGGTCGCGGACCGTCCCGACGAAGACGGTCGTCCCGCCGGCCGCGTCGTCGCCGACCGCCTCGTACACCTCGTCCAGCGAGAGCGGGGTGTCGCGGACGGCGAGCAGGCGGATGGGGTCCTGGTTCTCGGGCATGCCCCCATGATTCCCCATCCCGGGTGGTTTGAGGCAAGCAGGTTCCGCATCACGATGGTGGGATTCCGCATCGTGAGAAAACCTGCTCCGGCCCTCGGGGCCGCCGGCCTCAGAAGCGGCGCCGCTTGCGGGCCCGGCGCACCAGCGCGGCCGTACCGACCAGCGCCACCGTCGCCCCGGCCGCCCCCAGGCTGGTCGCGGCCTCCTTGCCGCCCAGCCGGCGCCCGGCCACCGCGTGCTTCCCCGCGACCTGGCCCAGCAGCTCGGCCAGCACCTGCTCGTTGCTGTGCTCCGGACGCCAGCCCGCCTCGTGCAACCGGCTGCCGGACACCACCCACGGGTACATCGTGTAGGCCAGGTCCCCCGCCGGGGCCGGGGTCAGGCCCAGCCGGTGCAGCCGGGCCGCGGTGCCCAGCGCCAGCGAGGCCGGCAGCTCCATCCGCCGGATCCCCGACAGCCGCTCCACGTCCTCCTGCTCCAGCCAGCCGTCGCAGCCGACCGTCACCTCGCCCTCCACCAGGCCCAGCGCCGCGTACTCCAGCGCCGCCGCCAGGTCGTCCACGTGGCAGAACTGCCAGCACGGGCGGGAACCGGCCACCACCAGCAGCCGCGGCGCCTCGAAGTGCCGGGTCAGCACGGTGTCCACGCCGGGACCGACCACCACCGCCGGACGCAGCACCGTCACCTGCAGCCCCGGGTGGGCGCGCGGCGCCCGGCGGGCCAGGCGCTCGATCTCCAGCAGGTCCCCGACCAGCGAGGCCTCCTCGGTCGCCCGCAGCTCGGAGTCCTCGGCCAGCGGCACCTCGTTGTCGGCCAGCGCGCCGTAGACCATCGCGGAGGTGCAGAGCACCACCCGGTGCACCCCGGCGGCCGCGGCCGCCGTCAGCACGGTCTGCGCGCCGCGCACGTTGTAGGCGCTGCGGGCGCGCGGATCCGACTCCATGCCGAAGTCCATCGCCAGGTGCACCACCACGTCCACCCCGGACAACCGCTCGGCCACCGCGGGGTCCCGCACGTCCAGCACCCGCCACTGCACACCCGGCACCTCACCGCGCCGGTCGTCCACCGCCAGCACCCTGCGCACGTGCGGCGAGGCGACCAGACGGGCCGCGACCCGCTCGCCGATCACGCCGGCGGCACCGGTGACGGCCACGGTCAGCGGCCGTCCGCCGTAGGCTGGAGGCGGCGACGCCGTGATGTCCGGGGCGTCCTCGTCTCCGGTCAGCCCAGAGCGAACGTCCGAAGGCGGGGAACTCACCGACCATCCTCCACGGTTAGCTTATGTGCGTACGGACGTGTGTCACGTACGTCCATCCTGCCCGAGGCGAAGGCCCGGCGGTGCACCCGGCGCGGGCCTGCCGCACTGGAGCCGCCCACGAGTCCCCCACTCCGCTGGTGCCCCGGGCGGGCAGCACTTCCCGCCACACCCGTATGACGGCCGACCGGATCGAGGACCCCGTGAGCGACCTTCCCTTCGGATTCGGCGTTCCGCCCGAGGAGCCCGAGGACGGCAAGGCCAAGCCCGACAACGAGCAGCAGAAGAAGGACCAGGGCCCCGCAGGCTCCGACCAGAGCGGCGCGCAGCCGTTCGGCTTCGGCGCCGGCAACCCGTTCGGCGCCCTGTTCGGCATGCCCGGCATGCCCGGCATGCCCGGCGGCGGAGCCCCGGGCGGCCCCGGCGGGGCCGAAAACCCGTTCGCCGCGATGTTCGGCGGCCTCAACCCCAACGACCTCGGCAGCGCGTTCCAGCAGCTCGGGCAGATGCTCTCGTTCGAGGGCGGCCCGGTGAACTGGGACCTCGCCAAGAACATCGCCCGCCAGAGCGTCGTCGCCGAACCCGCCGAGGGCAAGAGCAAGGACCGCTCGGTCAGCGCCGCCGAGCACTCCGCCGTCGCCGAGGCCGTCCGGCTCGCCGACCTGTGGCTCGACGGCGTCACCGAGTTCCCCTCCGGCGCCGCCTCCGCCGTCGCCTGGAGCCGCGCCGAGTGGATCGAGGCCACCCTCCCGGTCTGGAAGGACCTCGTCGACCCGGTCGCCGAGCGGGTCGGCAACGCCATGGGCGGCGTCCTGCCCGAGGAGATGCAGGCCATGGCCGGCCCGCTGATGGGCATGATGCGCTCCATGGGCGGCGCCATGTTCGGCACCCAGATCGGCCAGGCGCTCGGCGCCCTCGCCGGCGAGGTGGTCGGCTCCGCCGACGTCGGCCTGCCGCTCGCCCCGGCCGGCAAGGCCGCACTGCTGCCGCAGAACGTCGCCGAGTTCGGCGAGGGCCTGAACGTGCCCGCCGACGAAGTCCGGCTCTACCTCGCCCTGCGCGAGGCCGCCCACCAGCGGCTCTTCGCCCACGTGCCGTGGCTGCGGGCCCACCTGCTCGGCGCCGTCGAGGCCTACGCCCGCGGCATCAAGGTCGACACCTCCCGGATGGAGGAGCTCGTCGGCCAGCTCGACCCGAACAACCCGGAGGCGCTCCAGGAGGCGCTGGCCGGCGGGCTGCTCCAGCCCGAGGACACCCCCGAGCAGAAGGCCGCGCTCGCCCGCCTGGAGACCGCGCTCGCCCTGCTCGAAGGCTGGGTCGACGCGGTCGTGCACGCCGCCGCCGAACCGCACCTGCCGCAGGCCGGCGCGCTGCGCGAGACCGTCCGCCGCCGCCGCGCCGCCGGCGGGCCCGCCGAGCAGACCTTCGCCACCCTGGTCGGCCTGGAGCTGCGCCCGCGCCGGCTGCGCGACGCCGCCCGGCTGTGGGCGCTGCTCGCCGACGCGCGCGGCATCGAGGGCCGCGACGCGCTCTGGCAGCACCCGGACATGCTGCCCACCGCCGCCGACCTGGACGACCCGGACGCCTTCGTGCACCGGGGCACCGGCGACCTGGAGGGCGGCCTCGACTTCGACGCGATCGACAAGCTGCTCGGCGAGGCCGCCGCGGGCGGCACCGCCGCCAAGCCGGACCTCACCAAGAACGACGGGCCGGCGAAGAGCGACGAGCCGAAGCAGGACGGCGACGGCACCAACGGAAAGGGCGAGCCCACCGCATGACGGCCACCGAAACCGGGGCGACGTCCCTGCACGCGGACGCCGTGCGCACCCTGACCGGGTGGCGCCCCGCCGACGAGGAGCAGGACCGGCTGCGGCTCGACTACCTGGCGCACCTGGCCGAGCAGCCCGAGGGCCTGTACCGGTCCTGCCTGCCCGCGCACATCACCGCGAGCGCGGCGGTCGTCGACCCGGCGGCCGGGCGGGTGCTGCTGACCCTGCACCCCAAGGTCGGCATCTGGCTGCAGATGGGCGGGCACTGCGAGCCCGACGACCGGGACCTCGCGTCGGCGGCGCTGCGGGAGGCCGTCGAGGAGTCCGGCATCCCCGACCTGTCCCTGCTGGAGGTGGACGGCGTCCCGGTGCCGGCCAAGCTGGACCGGCACCTGGTCCGCTGCACCGGCAAGGACCGGCCGGAGAACACCCACCTGGACGTCCAGTACATCGCGGTGGCCCCGGCCGGTGCGCAGGCGCTGATCAGCGAGGAGTCGCTGGACCTGCGCTGGTTCGACTACGACCGGCTGCCGGAGCTGACCGACCACTCGGTGCGGGACCTGGTGGCACGGGCCCGTCGGCTGACCAGCTGAGGTGAAACCCGAAGAGGGGGGGGGGGGGCGGCGGGGCGCGGCGCCCCGCCGGGTGTGGAGCGGCGCCGGGCGGCCGCCCGCGGGCTCGCGCCGCCCCCCCCCCCCCCG
>NZ_JBHWIO010000057.1:0-2454 GCF_042732075.1 Kitasatospora sp. NPDC059812 | reverse complement strand
GGCGGGGGGCGCGGGGGGGCACCGCCCCCCCGGACCACCCCGCGGGGGGGGGGGGGCGCGCGCCCCCCCCCCCCCCCCCCTCTTTTCGTTCCCCGCGTCGTTCCCCGCGTCTTTCTCCTCGCCGCCGCCTCCCGGCCGGGCGTCAAGCCGTCAGCCGCAGGAACAGGCCGGATCGGCATCCCGGTCGGCGTGCCGGGCGCCGGGGATGTGCGGCAGCCGGGCCGCCGAGACCACGCCCTCCAGGTAGCCGCGGGCCCGTTCGGTCCGGGGGTAGGCCTCCAGCAGGGCCCAGAACGCCGGGCCGTGGTCCGGCACCAGCAGGTGGGCGAGCTCGTGCAGCAGCACGTAGTCGAGGACGTACTCCGGCATGCCCTGCAGACGGTGGGAGAGGCGGATCGTCCCCTCGCTGGGGGTGCACGAGCCCCAGCGCGAGTTCTGGTTGGTGACCCAGCGGACCTGGGCGGGCCGGGCGCGATCGCCCAGGTAGGCAGCCGACAGCCCGCGGGCCCGGTCCATCAGCGCGTCGTCGCCGAGGATCCGGCGGCTCTCCTGGGCGGCGAGCTTCTCCAGCATCTGCGCGACCCAGCGCTGCTCCTCGGCGTGCGACATCCGGGCCGGGATCAGCACGATCGTGCGGTCGCCCTCGCGGTAGGCCGAGACGGTGCGGCTGCGGCGGGCGCTGCGGCGCACTTCCACCCGGCCGCGGTCGTGCGGCTCCGGTGGCGCGGCGGCGGGTGGGTGCTGCGGCGACGCGGGCCTCGCCTGCTGATCCTGGTCCCGACGCCCACGCGTGCCGGGCGCCGCCACTTGCGACCCGGACGCTGCACGGGCACGCCGACGCGACGCCGGTGGATGGGAGTCCCGCTCGGCTGCCATGGCACACGACGTTACCCGGTACCACGGACAGAAGTCCGGTGCCGTGGCCGAAATCTTTCGTGGAGTGATCGGGAACGAAAAGTCGACGGCGGGTGTCCGGAAACTGGCGCCGGAGCGGATGGGCAGTTATCCACAGGGTCTGCGAACAGATGATGTGATCATGAGCCCGATCCTGTGGATAACTTTGCGCGCGACGTCGGCGCGATGGGGCATGCTGCGGTCAGCCGTCCGGAAACGATCGGAAGGGAGATCGCCGTGCGCCTCGTACTGAAGCCCGCCCTGTCCCGCAGCTGGCGGGACTCCGACACCCTGCAGTTCGGGACCATCACCCGCTACGCCGGGGTGCTCGGCCAGGCCGACAAGACCCTCTGCGACTTCCTCGGCCTGGTCGACGGGACCAGGGAGCGCCCCGAACTGCTGGAGGCCGGCGAGCAGCTCGGCCTGGGCCGGGAGCCCGCCGACGCACTGCTGACCGACCTGGAGGAGACCGGGTTACTGGACGACGCGGAGGCGACCGGCACCGCACTGGCCCGCTTCCCCCAGCCCCACCGGGACCTGCTCGGGCCGGACCTCGCCTCGCTGTCCCTGGTCCACTCCGGCCCCGGCGCCGCACCGGCGGTCCTGGCCCGGCGGGCCGGCGCCCGGATCGAGGTCCGCGGCGCGGGCCGGGTGGGCGCCGCCGTGGCGGCCGTGCTCTCGGCCGGTGGGGCGGGCACGGTCACCGTGGTGGACGGCGGCCGGGTGCGCCCCGGGGACTGCTCCCCGGCAGGACTGCCGCCGGGGGACGTCGGGCGGCTGCGGTTGACGGCCGCCCGGGAGGCCGTGCAACGGGCGTCGGGCCGACCACTGGTGCCCGTGCCCCGGCGAAAGCCCGACGGGCCGCCGCCCGACCTCGTGGTGCTCGCGCCCCGGGACGGGAGCGGGGCGTTCGCCGGCGGGACGTACGAGGCCCGGCTGCTGCTCCGGGCCGGGGTGCCGCACCTGTACGTCGGAGTGGTCGAGGAGTTCGGGGTGGTCGGGCCCCTGGTGCTGCCAGGGGTGTCAGCCTGCGGACACTGCCTGGTCCTGCGCCGGGAGGACGAGGACGCCGCTTGGCCCCGGATCCTGGCCCAACTGGCGGACGGCGGGCCCGGCCGGGCGCGCACCCCGGCCTGCGACACGGCCCTGGCCACGATGGTGGCCGGCCTGGCGGCACTGCACGTCCAGATCCACCTGGACGGCGGGCGGCCGCCGAGCGTGGACGGGTGGTGCGAGGTATCGGCCGGCGAAGGGATGCCACGACGTCTGCGACTGCGCGGACATCCGGACTGCGGGTGCCTCTGGCAGCCGCAGCCACCGAGGTAAGGAGGAGAGGAACCCGCCGGGCGCAGGCCCGGCCGAGGAGAGGAACCTGCCGGGCGCAGGCCCGGCGGCTGCGAGGCTCGGCAGCCGCCCGGCCCCACGCCACGGCGGCCCGGGCCGGCGCCCGGCCAGGTGAGCCCATGGCCAGGTGAGCCCATGGCCAGGTGAGCCCATGGCCAGGTGAGCCCATGGCCAGGTGAGCCCATGGCCAGGTGAGCCCATGGCCAGGTGAGCCCA
>NZ_JBHWIO010000056.1:0-58171 GCF_042732075.1 Kitasatospora sp. NPDC059812 | reverse complement strand
GGGGGACGGGTTTGTGTTATAGCCCCCGGCCGTTCGGCACCCGCCAGCGGGGCACCGTTTTTTCGTGCTTTTCATGCTTTTCATGCGGTGGCGTGCGGCGAGCGGTGCGGCGGTACAGGCGCCGCATCACCCGACGCAGGCGCCGGGGGGTGGTGGCCGGACAGATCCTGGACTATCTGGCGGCGCTTGCCCGACCCTGGCGGTGCCCGATGGCCGGGATCAGTTCTTCCACACGCCCCAGTAGACGTCGGCGTTGTCGCCGGAGCCGCTCTCACGGGTGGTGCGGAAGACGCTGCTGGTGCCGTTCTCGTCGTAGCTGTTGGAGCCGGCGTAGGGGTTGGCCCAGTGCAGCTGGACGGTGTTGTTGTTGCGCCAGCCTTCCTCGCAGCCGTAGGTGCTGAACGTTGCCCAGCCCTCGGTGCCGGTCAGGAACCCGTTGCTCTCCGACTGGAAGGTGGCGTCGCCGGTGTTCCCCAGGATCTGCGGCGGCTCCTGGCCCTGCGTCCAGATGCCGTGGGCCAGAGCGTAGCTGGTCCGGTAGAGCGAGCAGCCGGTTCCGTTGTGCAGGTGGACCGTGGTGCTCCGGGCTGCCTGGACGGTGGCCTGGGCGGTGACCGGGGCGGCCTGGGCGGTGCCGGTGGCGATGGTGCCGAGCCCGATGGCGCTTACCGCAGCCAACGCCGCGAAGCGTGCGGAGGTACGCATGGTTCCCTCGATTCCGTGTGCCTTCGGTGGGTGGCGCGGGCTGTGTCCCGCGCCGTGATGAACGATGCGCCGCGCCGACAGACAAACGATGGACGGCGCGGCCCGCGCCGTTCACCGCGCCGTTCGCAACGCCCGTCCATCGTTTGTCAGTTGGCTTGGTGTACGAGCACCCGGGCGGCCGCCCGTCCCGCCGAAGGCCCGGGAGTCGAGTGCCGGGACTGTCGCCGCTGCGGGACGTCCTCCCTCACAGTGGAGTGAGGATGTCCTGGTCCGCCCCGTCGAGGACGAAGCCGTTGTCCAGCCGGACCCGGACCGTCACCCGGTTCCCCCGTTCCCGGTGCGCGATCCACTGCGGCTCCAGCACGGCGATCTCCGCCTCTAGGCGCTCGCGGCTCGCCACCGGCATGGTGTGCCCGTAGTCCTCGAACAGCGCTTTGAGCCGCTGGTACTCGCGGACCTCATGGCTCTCCGGGAGTTCTCCGTCCACCCGCTCGACGGTGCCCTCCATCCCGGATCCCAGCGAGAGGAACCCGACGACGGCCCCGGGCTCCCCGGCGACTGCCTCACCGATCCCGAGATCCTCGGCCAACCTGACGCGCCGGCCTTCCTTCAGGGTCATCCGTCCTCTGCCTCTCCATCGATCGAGGCCGCCGGCGCCGCTGGCCCGCGGCCACGGCCATTATCCGCGGTCGCTGCACGGCGTACGGCCCCCGGTGGCAGGGCCTCCGCCGTCTCCCTTCCCCCTTTCTGTTGCGCCCCCCCGGTACCGCCCCGGGCCCGAGCAACGCTCCATGCCGTTTCGGCAACCTGGTGGCATGGCGAACGCGAAGAAGGACGTCCTGGACGCGGTCGGCCCCCGCCTGCGCGAGCTGCGCCGCCGGCGCGGAATGACGCTGGCGGAACTCGCCGAGCGGACCGGGATCAACGAGAGCACCCTCTCCCGCCTGGAGGGCGGCACCCGCAAGCCCACCCTGGAACTGCTGCTGCCGCTCGCCGAGGTCCACGCCGTGCCCCTCGACGACCTCGTGGGCGCGCCCCGCACCGGGGACCCGCGCATCCACCTGCGCCCGGTGGTCCGGGACGGGATGACCTACGTGCCGCTCAGCCACCCCGGCGGCGTCCAGGCCCACAAGCTCCTCATCCCACCCGCGCCCGGCATCGAGCCGGAACTGAAGATCCATGAGGGCTTCGAGTGGGTCTACGTACTCGCGGGGAGGCTGCGCCTGCTGCTGGGTGACCAGAGCCTGGTCCTCAGAGCGGGCGAGGCCGCCGAGTTCGACACCCACGTACCGCATTGGCTCGGACCCGACGGCGACCGGACCGTCGAACTCCTCGTCCTCTTCGGGCACCAGGGCGAGCGGGCCCACCTCCGAGCCCGCACCACCTGACCCGCACCCCGGCCGGACCGGCCCTCATGCGGTCGGCTCGGCAGAAGTCGCGGCGCCAGTAGGGTGGTTGAGCCGACGCAGGGTGGTGCCGGCCGATCGCGTCGAGTCACCGGAGGCTTGTACGGTCTTCGGTGTCACGCCAACGAGGTCATCGCGGTGGCGCACTTCCTGGGGGGATTCATGAGGCTTCGACGGCCTGGTCGGTCGGATCGCTCGAACGGCACGCCGATCGTGGTGGCGTGTCTGCTGGCGCTGGATGTCATCCTGTTCGCCGCCGTCCTTCAGGCCGCGCTTGGGCATGGGCTCTGCCCGGCCCTCGGCGGGCGTCAATGCGGCGGACGTACTGCTGTCCCTCGGTTGGTCGTCGCGTTCACGGCGACACTGGTCACCGGCGGCCTGTGCCTCTGGCGGCGGCGCCCGGCATCCGCAACCCTCCAGCTCGCCCTGGCCCTCCTGTTCGGCTTGTCGGCCGTCAGTACCCCCTGAGGGATATTCGGTGTTCTGCCGGCCCAAGAGGACACAGGATGGTGTGCATGACTTTGGCCACCCCCGTTCTGCACACGGCTCGCCTGCGACTGCGCCCCTTCACCGACGCCGACGCGGACTCCCTCTTCGCGCTGCACAGCAGCACCCGTGTGATGCGCTACTGGGACTCCCCGCCGTGGACCGAACAGGCCCGCGCCGAGCGCTTCATCGCGATGTGCCGGAAGACGGCGGACGAAGGCACCGGGGCGCGGGTGGCCATCGACCGTGCTTCCGACGGGGCCTTCGTCGGCTGGTGCGGTCTGACCGGATGGAATCCGGACTACCGCAGCGCGTCGTTGGGCTACTGCCTCGACGAAGCGATGTGGGGCCACGGCTTCGCGACGGAGACCGCAACCGCCGTGCTGCAGTGGGCATTCGACGCACTGGACCTGAATCGGGTTCAGGCCGAGACCGATACGCGCAACGTGGCATCTGCCCGGGCCCTGGAGAAGGTCGGATTCGTGCGTGAAGGGACGTTGCGAGAAGACTGCGTCGTGAACGGCGAGGTATCCGACTCGTGGGTGTTCGGGTTGATCAGGCGAGAGTGGCGGCCGTCGGCCGATTCGGGCCGGTGACACGCGGGGGCATTGCTGCCACCCTGGGCGTATGAGTACGGGCCAGGCCCAGCCGCTGTGCATGGACGTTGCTCCACGGCCCCGGGAGGGTGACGCCGCCTCCCTGGCCCAACCACCCACGCCCGTAACCCCCATGCTCTGGTCCCACCGATCGTTGTTTCTCCGGGAGGTACGGTGACCGGCCGAGTCATCTACGCGTCGTTCGAGTTCCAGTTCCCGCTGGGCGGCATTCGGGTGCTGAACCAGCAGGTCGCGCTGCTGCGGGCCGTCGGCGTCGAGGCGTTTCGCTGGACGCCCACGCCGGGATTCCGCTACACGTGGTTCGACGACGACGTGCCGACGCTGTCCGGCATGACCTTGGACCTCGGGCCTGAGGACGTGCTCGTGGTGCACGAGGTCAGCGTCGTCCCGGGGCACGACCCGGCGCCCGGCGGCCACAAGGTCATCTACTCGCAGGGGCACTACGTCAACTTCCTGACCTGCCCCGACCCCGGCCCGTATCCGGGCTGGTCGGACCGGCCGGCTCTGTGGACGATCTCGAAGGCGGGCGTCGACATGTTCCGCCGCGCCCTGCCCGAGTTCGAACCGCACCTGGTGCCGAACGTCATTGACACCGAGTTGTTCCGACCGGCATCGACCGAGCGGGTTCGGCGCATCGCGTGGATGTCCCGCAAGCGCCCGATCGAGACCACGCTGCTCCGCCGTCTGCTGCACGCCGACCCGCGGTCCGAGGGCGTCGACCTGTACGACATCCACGCGGTCCCCCACGAGGAGGTCGCTCGCGTCCTGTCCGACACGTCGGTGTTCATCGCGTTGGGAGCACCCGAGGGCGAGGGCTTCGGATTGCCGTTGGCCGAGGCGATGGCCAGCGGCTGCCTGGTGACCGGTTACGCCGCCGGCGGCGGAGCGGAACTGTTCGACTCGCCGTCCGCGTGGCGGATCCCGGAGCTCGAAACGGACCGGCTGGCGGACAAGGCCCTTGAGCTGCTCGACCTGCCCGGCCAGGACGAGGTGCGGAGGGCGGGCCGTCAGTGGGTCGCCGACCGGTACACCACCCGGGCCGCCGTCGAGGCACTGACCGAGGGCATCCGCCAAGCGCGGGCCCTCCCCGGTGGTGCGGCGACGGCCACCCATCCGGCCGCCTGGATGGAGGAGTTGTTGAGGCGCTTCCCGGTGCCGCCGGAGACACACGCCCGGGTGGAACCACCGGCCGCTTCGTAGTGCTCCAGCCGGACTGCTCCATTCCCGCCGGCCACCGGCCCGAAGGCCCGAAAGGCCCGAAAGCGGGGAGCGACGGCCCGCACCAGCGTGGTGTGGGCCGTCGCCACCTCGCACAACCCCGTTCCCGGCGGGTGGAGCAGCAGGTCGGGCCAGCCATCGACCTGCCCACCCACGGCCCTCTGCGACAGGCTTCAGCGGGAGTGTTGCGGCACGGGCGAGAGGTGCAGTTGCTGCGGGGCGGAGTGCAGGTGTGTCGAGAGGTCCGGCAGGGGGGCGGTGTCACCGGTGGTGAACCACACGAGGACGTCCTCGCCGGCCCGTACGGGCAGGGCGGGGAAGTCGTTCTCCACGTGTTCGGTGCGGTGAACCGCCAACGGCGGGGTCCGGGCGGCCAGTTCGGGGCGCAGGTGCCGCTCGAAGTGGTCGGCGAAGGCGGCGGGGTCCAGGGGGTGGCAGATGGTCGCGACGACCGGTCCGGCGTCGGCCGGGGCGGTGAAGCCCGGGCCGCGCAGCAGCAGGACGTCGTCCGAGTCCACCATCGTCGCGTTGGCGGCGTCCCGGTGCTCCTGCCAGACCGGCCCGTAGTAGAAGGCGTGCAGTGCCCGTGCCCGCGACGCCATGTCAGGGAAGCTGCGCAGCCAGACGAAGCGGTCCGGGTCGTCCAGGTCCCGGAACCGGCCGCCGACGGTGATGCCCACCGCCTGCTGTCCGGTCACGAACTCCCGCTCGAAGAGGTCGAGCAGAGTGTCGCGGGCACCTGGGTGCAGGGTGTACTGGCGCAGTTCGACGATGCTCACGAGGCGTCCTGCAACTGGACACGGCTGAGCTCCGTGACCCGGTCGAGCACCCGGCTGTGTCCGCCGTTCACGGAGAACTCCTGCCCCCGGCTGTCACCGTCGGCCGGAACCCCGGTGAGTCTGCGGACGGCCATGCCCCGGGAACCGTGGAGGAAGTCGGAATCGATCATGGCCGCAGGCTAGAACCGGTCCACTGACACCTCCTGTCAGTGGATACTGACAGCCGTGCGCGCCAGCCGACTGATCTCACTGCTCCTGCTCCTCCAGAACCGGGGAAGGATGACGGCCCAGCAGCTCGCCGACGAGCTGGAGGTGTCGGTCCGCACGGTCTACCGGGACCTCGAAGCGCTCGGCGCCGCCGGGATCCCGCTGTTCGGCGAGGCCGGTCACGGCGGCGGCTACCAACTGCTCGACGGGTACCGTACCCGGCTGACGGGCCTGACCGCCGATGAGTCGCAGGCCCTGTTCCTGGCCGGGCTGCCCGGCCCGGCGGCCGAGTTGGGCCTGGGCGAGGTACTGGCGGCCGCCCAGCTCAAGCTGCGGGCCGCCCTGCCGGCGGAGCTCCGCGAGCGGGCCGGGCTGATCCAGGAGCGCTTCCACCTCGATGCGCCCGGCTGGTACGGGGACGTGGACGAGACGCCGCACCTGGCGGCCGTCGCGGCCGCGCTCTGGGACCGGCGCAGGGTGTGGGTCCGCTACCGGCGGTGGAAGGCGCCCACCGAGGTGGAACGGCGACTGGAGCCGTACGGACTGGTCCTCAAGGCCGGCCGCTGGTATCTGGTCGCTGCCGCGGGCGGTGCCACCCCGCGTACCTACCGGGTCGACCAGATCCTCGAACTGCGAGAGCTGGAAGAGGAGTTCGAGATACCCGCGAGCTTCGACCTGGCTGCACACTGGCGGGACGGGCTCGCCGACTTCCATGCCCGACTGCACACCGGGGAGGCGACGGTGCGACTGTCGCCGAGCGGTGTCGCCCGGGGCCGCGAGCAGCTCGGCCGCGCGTTCGACCGGGCGGTCGCGGATTCGGGGGTGGCCGAGGCGGACGGCTGGACCAGGGCGTCCGTGCCCATCGAGTCCCTCGGCCACGCCCACGACGAGTTCCTGAGACTGGGCACTGACGTGGAGGTCCTCGAACCACCGGAGCTGCGTGCCCGGCTGGCCGCGACCGCCCGCGCACTCGCCGACCGGTACGGGGCCTGACGTAGGCGCATTCCCGTCCCTGCGCTCCGACCCTGCCCTCCGACCCTGACGGGACGGGTGCCGGGTTGCCTGTCCGCCGGCCCGGGCCGGCCTGCCCGATCCGCTGAGCCGATTCGCTGGGGTCGATCCGCTGGGTCGCGCGGTGCGATGTGGTGCATCGAGACGCTTGACCGTTCCGGCGGGGCCATTTGATAGTCGACGAGCCCGCCGAACTCGCCCACTTCCACCCGCTGATCACCGTCGCACCGGAACACCGACCGGGCCCGTGACCGACGGGCACCCTCCATGGTGGTGGTGCCGGGGCTACTTGCCGGCGGCTGCCATGGAGGTGACGGCGTCGGCGATGGTGGCGCGGTAGTTGCCCATGTGGGGGTTGAGGACGCGGGTGTCGGGGGTGAGTGGGAAGTTGTGGGTGGCGGCGAGGGGCATGTTGGTGTCGTCCTGGTCGGCGAGGACGTTGATCTCGTTGATGTCGGGGGTGGTGCCGGTGGTGGCACCGCCGGGGTTGAGGTCGATGACGACGTAGGCGTTCTGGCCTGCGGGGACGGGGAAGCGCAGGGTGCCGCTGGCGAGTACGGGCCGGATGTTGTTGCTCTGGTCGCGGGCGGTGGAGTTGCCGAGGTTGACGCCGGGGGAGGAGCTGAGGCTGCAGGCGGTGGTGCCGGTGTTGTGGACTTCGATGACCCGCTGGCTGGGTGCTCCGGGGCGTGCGGTGACGTGGATGGAGAGGTTGCCGATGTCGCACGGGGTGGCGTCGGCGGGGGCGGGGGCGTTGCCGCCGCCGGGTCGGGCGCTGGTGGAGGGGCTGGTGCCGGACGGCGTGTGCGGTGCGCTCGTGGGGGTGTGCGACGCCGCGCCCGTGGCCGGTGCGGTCGGTGACCCCGCTGCGGGAGCAGCGCCGGTGGGGGCCGCGCCGGTGGGGGCGGGTGCGACGGCCGCGGTGGTGGGGGAGGCCTTCGGGCCGGCGGCCGGGTCGGCGTTGTCGGGCCCGCAGGCGGTCAGGACGAGTCCGGCCCCGACGGCGAGGACGGCGGTGACGAGCAGCGGGCGACGGCGGCGGACGGACATGGTGGCTCCCCGATGGCGATGTGTGCTGGCTTGCTGGACACCCACCATGACGGTTGGTCAGTGCCTTTCGGTGGCACGCGTGGCGTCACAATCACCAGGACATCGCGAGGACCGGACTGTGACAATCCATCGGGGAGCTGCGGGTTGACACGGCGCACTTCGGGCCGGTCGGAGCCAGCCGGTCAGAGCCAGCCGTTCTGGGCGGCCTTGATGCCGGCCTCGAAGCGGCTGCTGGCGTTGAGCCGCTCCATGATGGAGGCCATGTGGCGGCCGACGGTGCGGGAGGAGATGCCCAGGCGCTGGCCGGCGGTGTCGTCGGTGAGGCCGGTGCCGAGCAGGCGCAGCAGTTCGCGTTCGGTGGCGGTGAGTCCGGTGGTGGGGTCGCCGGGGGCGGTGGCGCCGAGCGGGACGGCGGTGTTCCAGGCCTGTTCGTAGAGGTCGAGCAGGGCGGTAAGGATGCCGGGTTCGGTGACGTGCAGTGCGCCCTTGCGGTGGTCCTCGGGGTCGATGGGGACGAGGGCCTCGCGGCGGTCGGCGATGACGATGCGCTGGGGGATGGTGGGGGCGGTGCGGACTTCGCCGCCCTGGCTGAGCAGCCAGTGGGCGTACCCGGTGACGTGCGGCTGGTGGCGGGTGGAGTCCTGGTAGAGGGTGCGGATGGTGATGCCGCGGGCGAGGGCGCCGGCGTCTCCGGGGCGGGAGGAGTCGAGGTCTTCGGCCCGCTGGTTTCCGGGCTGGCTGCTGAGGGCTTCCGTGGTGGTGGTGCGGCTCATCTGTTCCAGGCGGTGGTGGACGGCGTCCATGCCCAGCAGGCGTTCGCCGTGGGCGGCGTGGTGTTCGGCGCGTTCGGCGACCATGCGGGTGACGGCGGCGCGGGACGCGGCGAGGGCGGCCTGGCGGGCGGCGAGGTCGGCTTCCTGGCGGGCGAGCATCTCGGCGAGGCCGACGGCCGGGTCGACGGCGCGCATCCGGCCGGGGTGGTCGGCGGAGGCGCGTACGAGCATGAGGGCGCCGAGTTCGTCGAGGCAGTCGTGGACCTGGGTGGCGGTGGTCGCGCAGCGCCCGGCTATCGCTTCGACGTCGGCGGCGGGGTGGTCGAGCAGGGCTTGGTAGACCTGCTCGGCGCGGGCCGATAGTCCAAGCGCCTGCAACATGGTGTCCCCCTTGTGTGATGATCCGTGAGCTCTCGTGGCTGTGACAGCACACGAAGCTTCATGATCCTTTCATGGGATGACACCGCCCTCAAGGTCGGATATCCGGCCTCGACGGCAGGCCGCGCCGTCCAGTTCTTGTCATGCCCGCGACAGCCTGTCCGGAGTCGGACAGGCCGATTGGCGACACCCGCAAGGCCTTCCGAGCCGCCCCCCGACCGGCAAAGCTAGTGATCGCCGCCAGGAAGTCAGCCCGGACGGCAGCCGGACGGCGCGTCGACCGCGGGACGCACCGATCGGAGAAATCCCTTCGTGTCAACAACAGTTGAGGACAACCGATCGTGATCCAGACCCGTATCGCCAAGGCCGCCGCGGCCATCGCCATCTCGCTGGGCGCGCTGCTCGCCGCCCCCGCCGTCCTGTCGGTGAGCGCCCAGGACACCGCCGTCAACGCCAGCTTCGGCTGGGGCGGCTGACCCGCGGATGGACGTCATCTACGCCGCCCTGCACCGCCGGGAGAGCGTCGGGCCGGTTCCAGCCGGCGAGGCGGCTGAGGCGGCCGAGGTGACTGAGGTGGACAAGGCAGGTGAGGCGGCCGAGGTCCGCGCCGTCCTGTGGGCTCACGCCCGCCCCGACGACGGCCTCCAGCACATCACCGTCCGAAGCGAGGCCGACCGCGTCGACCTGCTCGTCTACCTCGCCAGCCGTGACCCCGCAGTTGCGGAGGACACCCTGAGCCGGGCCCACGTCCTGATCGCCCGAGGCCACCAGGCCTCACCCCTGATGCGCCGGCGCTACCAGCCACCGGCGCCCCCCGGCCGCTGAACCCGCGCCGCCGCTGAACCCGCGCCGCCGCTGCTGAACCCGCACGACGCTGTCCGGCATCCGATGCCGTCTCGAACTCGCAACCCGCAACCCGCAACGCGCAACGCGCATGAGGAGCTCCGCCATGCCTTCGTCCACGCTGTCCAGGCTTGCCCACGTCGCCCTCGCGGCCTCCCTCGCCGCTTCCGGTGCGATAGTCGCGACCGCCGTCACCACCACGGCGGCCCACGCGGCCACGGCCACCGCCGCCGCCGCCGTCTCGGCCTCGTCCTCGTCCTCGATCGACGGCAAGGTGACCCGCAGTGAGGTCATCCAGCGGGCGCAGTACTGGCTGGGCAAGCAGATCGCCTACAGCTGGGAGGGCTGGTACCCGGACTCCAGCGGCCGCAACTACCGTACGGACTGCTCGGGTTACGTCTCCATGGCCTGGCACCTGGGCGCCAGCCCCAACACCAAGGGCATCGCGGACTCCTACACCTACGAGATCCCGCGCAGCGAGCTCAAGGCCGGCGACGTCCTCAACAGCTACTACAACCACGTCCTCCTCTTCGAGAAGTGGGACGACGCCGCCCACACCACCTTCTCGTACTACGCCTTCGGCTCCGCCCCGGTGAAGCACGTCACCGGCGCCTCCATCAACGGCGCCCTCGACTCGCACCCCAACAGCGAGTACAAGGCCCTGCGCTACAAGAACATCGTCGACGACGTCCAGACCCGGGCCACGAAGGCCGGCGTGTACCACCCGTCCACCCAGACCTTCTACGAAGGCGACAACACGGGTTCCACGCTGGGCTCGGCGAAGTTCGGCAACGCGGGCTGGACCCCGTTGGTCGGTGACTGGAACGGTGACGGCGTCGCCAGCGTCGGCGCGTACGACCCGGCCACCGCGACGTTCTACCTCAGCAACGACAACAGCACCGCCGCCGGGACCGCGAAGTTCGGCAACCCGGGTTGGATCCCGCTGGTCGGTGACTGGAACGGTGACGGTGTCACCAGCGTCGGCGCGTACGACCCGGCCACTGCCACGTTCTACCTCAGCAACGACAACAGCACCGCCGCCGTGACCACGACGTTCGGCAACCCGGGCTGGATCCCGCTGGTCGGCGACTGGAACAAGGACGGCAGGGACAGCATCGGCGCGTACGACCCGACGACCCAGACCTTCTACGAGAGCAACGACAACAGCACGGTCGCGGGCTCGGTGAAGTTCGGCAACGCGGGCTGGACCCCGCTGGTCGGTGACTGGAACAACGACGGCGTCACCAGCATCGGCGCGTACGACCCGAGCACCCAGACCTTCTACCTCAGCAACGACAACAGCACCACCGCCGCCAGCTTCGTCTACGGCAGCCCCGGCGACGTCCCGATCGCCGGCCGCTGGTAGTCCGCCCCCAACCGACACGAAAGGAAGTCAGCTGAGCATGCCCGAGAACAAGTCGACCACCCGTCACACCGGTTACACCCGTCGCACCCGCTCGCTCGCCGCTGTCGCCCTGGGGGCGGCCGTCCTGTCCGTCGCCTCCCAGGCACCGGCCCAAGCCGCCTCGGTGGGCACCTGGGACAGGGTCGCCCAGTGCGAGAGCACCGGGAACTGGAGCATCAACACCAACAACGGCAACTACGGCGGCCTGCAGATCGCGCTGCCCACCTGGAAGGCCTACGGCGGCCTGGCTTACGCTTCCCGGCCCGATCTCGCCACCAAGAAGCAGCAGATCCTCGTAGGGGAGAAGATCCTCGCCGGCCAGGGCCCCGGCGCCTGGCCCAACTGCAACGCGGGCCTGAGCACCGACCACGCCAAGCCGTACTCGGACCGGATCGGCGCGTACGACCCGGCCACCGCCACCTTCTACGAGAGCAACGACAACAGCACCGTTGCGGGCTCGGCGAAGTTCGGCAACCCCGGTTGGATCCCGCTGGTCGGTGACTGGAACGGCGACGGTGTCAGCAGCGTCGGCGCGTACGACCCGGCCACCGCGACGTTCTACCTCAGCAACGACAACAGCACGGTCGCCGTGACCACGACGTTCGGCAACCCGGGCTGGATCCCGCTGGTCGGCGACTGGAACAAGGACGGCAAGGACAGCATCGGCGCGTACGACTCGGCCACCGCCACCTTCTACGAGAGCAACGACAACAGCACCGTTGCGGGCTCGGCGAAGTTCGGCAACCCCGGTTGGACCCCGCTGGTCGGCGACTGGAACGGCGACGGCGTCACCAGCATCGGCGCCTACGACCCGAGCACCCAGACCTTCTACCTCAGCAACGACAACAGCACCACCGCCGTGACCGCGAAGTTCGGCAACCCCGGCTGGAAGCCCCTCGTCGGCGACTGGAACGGCTCCGGCAAGGACAGCGTCGGCGGCTACGACCCGGCCACCGCGACGTTCTATCTCAGCAACGACAACAGCACCGCCGCCGTGACGACGAAGTTCGGCAACCCCGGCTGGATCCCCCTCAAGGGAAGCTGGTAACCGCTCACCGACCAGCTCACCCGGACGCGAACCGGGGCCGGCGGCGGGCCTTGAGGACCGCGGCCGGACAACACCGCGCACACCGGGCGGCGGCCTGCACCATGAGGTGCAGGCCGCCGCCGTTGGCGCGAGACTGGCGGGCAGACAAGGGAGGGCACCGATGTTGACCGATACGTCGACCAGCGCCGGCAGGGCGATCCTGCTTCACGACCGGCACCCCACGCTGGAAGAACTCGCCGACACAGCACACCTGTTGGCCGCCAGGCACCCGGAACTCTGCCGCGTGCGCACCGCCGGAACCTCCCGCGCCGGCCAGCCGCTGGTGCTCCTGACGATCGGCCGCGCCACCGCCACCGACAGCGTGCTGATCGTGACGGGTGCGCACGCCGACGAGTTCTCCGGCCGCGCCGGCATCGTGGAACTGGCCCACCGGGTCCTCGCGCAGCCGTCTCTGCACGAGGCGGTGACCTGGAACTTTCTGCTCTGCCTCGACCCCGACGGGGCACGCCTCGCAGAGGTCGGCGCCGGCACCCGAAGCCTGCCCGAGTACTTCGAGCACTACTTCCGCCCCGCCGCCGAGGAACAGCCCGAGTGGGCGCCGGCGATCGGCGGGAGACTGCCCGAGAGCCGGATCCTCCTCGACCTGATCGACGACCTCCGGCCGTCCCTCCAGTTCTCCCTCCACAGCGCCGACGTCGGCGGGACCTTCCTCCAGTCGACCTGCGATCTGGCCGGCCTCGCCGAGCCGTTCGCAAAATCCGCCGCCGGACTCGGGATCCCGGTCGAGACCGGCCCCTACGACGCCTTCTGGCTGCGCGAAGCGGGCCCGGGCGTCTTCATGATGGCGCCGCACCACATCGACCAGCAGGAAAGCAGCACCGGAATGCTGGCGCCACCTCACGCCGACCAACCTCGCGCCGGCCAGCCTCACCCCGACCAACCTCACGCCGACCAACCCCAACCTCACCCCGACCAGCAGCAGGAGACAGGAGGCGTCCGCGCCACCACCTGGTTCGCCCCCCAGCGCTACGGCGGCGAGACGGTCATCGTCGAGACGCCGGTCTGGGCCAGCGCCCACCTCGGGGACACCCGCCCGGCCGACGACCCCTACGCGCGCCTGACCGCCTGCGCCGGCCAGGTCCGGGAGCGCGGACGCCTGGTCACCGACCTGATGGACGAAGTTCTGCCCCACCTGGACGACACCGCCCTGCTCCGGGCCGCGCGCACGCCGCTGACGGCATCGCGGCAACTGGCCCACGAATGGGACCCGCAGGCCGCCGGACAGCGCCTCCTCCACCCGAGGCCCATGACGGAGGCGAGACTCGCCGGCATCGAACTGTGGGCCCACCGGATCCCGGTCCGCGCGGCCGCGCTGCTCCGCCGCGCCGCCGAGGCGGCCAAGGCACCCACCACACCGGCCACCGCCCGACTCGACCACCTCCTCCAGGACTGGTGCGCCCAGTACCAGCAGCGCTTCCAGCCGCTCTGGCTGCCCGTCGCCCGCCAGGCAGAGCACCAGGCGAACACCGTCCAGGCCGCCGTGGAGCTCAGCCGTCCGACGAGGCCCGGCGTTCGGCGCGACCGGTAGAGCGCTCCGCAAAAACCCGTTTGGTGGGCGAGGTGACCGCTGCTATGTTTTCGGAGGCCGTGCGAGAGAACGAGGAGGTGGTACCCGTGAACGCAGTATTCACATGGGTGCTCTCCTCCGGGGTCACGGTCGGGCGATAGGTCGTCCGGGAGCGCCGTATCTGAGCCCTCCCGAAAGGCACGACCATGCACTTCACTTCTGAACAGCGTTTCGACGACGGTGTCCTCGAGCGCGAGTTCACCCTCGGCGAGATCCCCGGCATCCTGTGGACGCCCGGATCCGTATCCGCGCCGGCGCCGCTGATCCTGCTCGGCCACCCTCCCCTCGGACTGCGCAGGATGTACCCCCGACTGGTGGCCCGGGCCCGGCACGCCGCGGCGGATGGCTTCGCCACGGCCACCATCGAGCTCCCCGGAAGCGGCGACCGGCCCCGTTGGCCCGCCGTGGAGCAGGCCCGCGCTGACCTGCGCCGGGCGATGGAGGCCGGCGAGCCGGTCGGCGACGAGATCGTCGACGCCCTCGTCCTCCCGCTGGTCGACAAGACGGTCCCGGAATGGCGGGCCGCCCTGGACGCTCTCCTCACGCTGCCTGACATCGGCGGCCCGGTCGCGTACTCGGGGGGAGTGATCTCCATCGGCGTCCGGCTGGCGGTGGTCGAGCCGCGCATCTCGGCGGCCGTTCTGTTCGCCGGAAGTTTCGTGCCTCGCTCCATGTTCGAGGAGGCCCGGCAGGTCACCATTCCGCTGCATGTCCTGCTGCAGTGGGACGACGAAGGGAACGACCGGCAGGCGGCCCTGGACCTGTTCGACGCCTTCGGCTCGAAGGAGAAGTCCCTGCACGCCAACATGGGCGGGCACACCGGCGTCCCGCAGTTCGCCGGGGACGCCGCGGCCCAGTTCTTCACCCGACACCTGAGGTGAGGCCGGGCCGTCGGACCGGCGGCTGACGGTAGCTGATGTCGGCCGGCCTGCCACTGGTCGACGGCAGGTCCCGGCCGTCTACAGGTCTCTGCACCGTGGGCCCCTGCCGAACTCTCGGCAGGGGCCCGTGCTGCCCGAAGTCAGAACTGTTCCATTTCTGCAGAGCTTCGAGTGCTGCCCGAACTCGTGTACAGGTGCTGTCGGTTCTCGGGTTCTGGTCCAACTTCTGTGGTGTGACTACTCCCTGTAACCGTTGATCTCGTCGGGACGCCTCCCGAGATCGTCTGGAAACGGCCGGTGCCGACCGTGTTCGGGCTGATGGTTCTGGGCTGTGCGCGAGGTACTGCTCCGGCTGGAAGAACTGCTCTTCCTGGCGGATCCGGGGATCAGGGTGGTGTCGGTGCAGGATGACGGCGAGGTGATCCGAGTCGGTATCAGATGTCGAACGACCGGCGCTCGGTGCCCGGGCTGCGGGAGCTGGTCGGGACGCGTTCATGGCTCTTATCTGCGGTTCCCTGCCGACCTCCCCGTGGCAGGACGGCGGGTGGTGCTGCGACTTCGTGTCCGGCGTTTCACGTGCGAGGACGTCTCCTGCGGGCGGCGGACGTTCGTCGAGCAGGTCGTGGGCCTGACCCGGCGGTACAGCCAGCGGACCGAACGAATGCGGTCGGTACTGGCCGAGGTCGGCCTCGCCCTGGCCGGCCGTGCTGGTGCCCGGCTGGCCGACGTCTTCGGGGCGAGGGTCAGCCGGAACACCGTCCTGCGGCTGGTCGACGCCCTCCCGGAACCCCGGCCACAGGTCCCGCGGGTGGTCGGCGTCGACGAGTACGCGATGCGCAAGGGCCGTGTCTACGGGACCGTGCTGGTCGATGTCGAGACCCGCAGGCCGGTTGACCTGCTGCCGGATCGTGAGGCGGGCACGGTCGCAGCCTGGCTGGCCGAACGCCCGGGGATCGAGGTCGTCTGCCGTGACCGTGCTCCGTTCTTCGCCGAGGGCGCCAGGATTGGGGCACCCACCGCGGTCCAGGTCGCGGACCGGTTCCACCTGTGGCGCAACCTCGGCGAAGCGGCCGAGCGGTGCGTCTCCCGCCACCGCCCGTGCCTCCGTTCGACCTTCGCCGAGTCGATGCCGGAGAAGGCGCCGGCTCCGGCGCCGACCGAAAGCGGGTCGCCGTGGCCCACCGGGCACCGGTTCGCCGACCGCACCCGCGCCAAGCACGCCACCGTCCACGCGCTGCTGTCCGCCGGCCACAGCCGACGCTCCATCCAACGACAGCTCGGCATGACCTACCGCACCGTCCAACGGCTGGCCGACGCCGCGAGGCCGGAAGACCTGTTCCAGGGGCAGTGGCAGAACCGCAGGACCAAGCTCGACGACTTCAAGCCCCACCTGCGCGAGAGATGGGCCGAGGGCTGCACGAACGCCTGGACTCTCTGGGAAGAGATCAAGACGCAGGGCTACACCGGCGGCTACGGAGCCGTCCGCGCCCACCTCCAGCCGTTCCGCACCACCCCGACCGCACCCGCGGCCCGTCCGCCGTCCCCACGCACGGTCACCGGCTGGATCCTGACCCACCCCGACACCCTGCCGGACAGCGAGCACCTGAAGCTCAAATCCGTCCTCGCTGGCTGCCCCGAACTGGATGCCCTCACCGGGCACGTCCGCGCGTTCGGGAGCATGCTCACCCAACTCCAGGGCAACCAGCTCCCGCAATGGATCAAGGCGGTCCGCGCCGACGACCTGCCCAGCCTCCACACCTTCGCCAACGGCCTCGAACGCGATCTCGCCGCCGTCACCGCCGGCCTGACACTGCCCTGGAGCTCCGGCGTCGTCGAAGGCCACGTCAACCGGATCAAAATGATCAAGCGCCAAATGTACGGCCGCGCTGGCTTCGGGCTACTGCGGAAGCGCGTGCTGCTGGCCCCGTGACCGCACCTCGACCGATCTCGCCGACCACAGCGCAAAAGACATGGACCAGCTGGGTAAAGGCATGGTCCACTGCGCGCATGAGCTTGTTGGTAGACGTTTTCACCGCTGACGAGAACGGCGAGTCCCGCTTCCTTGACGTGCCCAAGGGATCGTCGGATCTTGCCGGCTTCGAGAGCTGGCGCACCACGGTCTGGGGATCGGACACCGTCCGCTCACTCGGCGCACGGTTCTTCCCCCAGTTGGCTGGAGACGACCTCCGGGTTCCCACAGAAGACGTTCCGGAGTTCATCGAGGAAGTCCTCCTGCTCCAGCGCAACATCGAGTCCATCGCCGCTCACATGGACTCACCCAAGCCCGTCGCCCAGCGCGTCGACGAGATCGCCGGTCGGCTGAACAACATCCTCAACGCAGCCCACCGGGCATCGCAGATCCGCGGTGGAGTCCAGATCTGGTAAGCGACGCACACGGATCCTGCGACGAGGCCTATCACTCACCGTGACCGACCACAGAAGTTGGACCAGAACCGGTTCTCGTGGACAGAGCCACCCAACGCCTGTCGCGTGGCGGCGCCGAGGGCTGTGAGGGGGTCCGGGGAGGCGTGGGCGGGGCCCGGGCGCGCAGGAGTGCCTGGTCCACGGTGATCCGGCCCACTGCGCGGCGCTCGGTTTCGTAGTCGTCCAGCAGCCGCGGGTCGGCGTGGCCGCGCAGGACCGAGACGAGTTTGGTGGTGAGGTTCCAGGTCATCGACCTCGTCCTCGACGGTGCGGCGCCCGCGCCGAGCTGAGGAGAAGAGCGGACCGGACTGCGGCCTCCGCCACGCCGGCACCGCCTCCACGTGCGCACTGGCGCGTCCGTCCGCCGCCACGCCGCTCACCGGCATCGGGTGCTGCCGGGCCCGGGTGGGGCATTGCACGCCAACTTCCTTGCTGTCATCCTCAGTTGGCCGTATCGGTCCCGGCGGTCGGTCGGGCAGGCTCTGCGCGGCGGGCGCGGCTTCGTGGCGGGGGCGGCGAGCGCAGCAGCAACAACGGAGGGTAGCGGTCGTGGTGCGTGCGCGGGGAGGCGGCGTGTGGGGTGTGGCGGTGCGTGCGGTGGCGGGGATGCTGGCGGTCGCGCTCCTGACCGGGGCGGTGTGGCTGGCCTGGTGGCTGAGCGCGGAGCGGATGGGCGCGGCCATGGGGCTGGGCCCGCCGGACGGCGTGGTGCTGGTGGACCGCTGTTACGAGGTGTCCGACAG
Source organism: Kitasatospora sp. NPDC059812 (assembly GCF_042732075.1). Lineage (NCBI taxonomy): Bacteria > Bacillati > Actinomycetota > Actinomycetes > Kitasatosporales > Streptomycetaceae > Kitasatospora > Kitasatospora sp. NPDC059812. Next base: position 40,570 of record NZ_JBHWIO010000056.1, on the reverse strand, counting down.
CGAGGGCAACAGCGACGGCACCAACTGCCAGGGGCGGTTCACGCCGGCCGGCGCCTCCGCGGGCGACGCCCGCCCGATCGTGGTGAACGGCACGACCGGCAAGCACCGGGCCGGCACCCGGCTCCCGGTGCGGCTGGTGCGGGGCGTGGCCTACGAGCTGTCGTCGGCGCCCGCCGTGAAGTACGGCACCGGCGCGGGCGCGGTCCTCGTACTGGGCGCCGTGCCGGCCGGCTGGCTGCTCGTCGGAGTCCGGCGTGGTGAGGCCCCGGAGGTCATGACCCTGGTGGTCGGCCTCTTCATCGGGTTTGCGGCCGTGGCGGTCCTGGGCATCGTCGTCGGCTTGCTCGCGGGCCTCGTCGAACTGGCGCTCTGAGCGGAGCCGGGCCGTCGACGTGGTGCTCACCTGGTGATGTCGCCGTCCGGCACGTCCCGGACGGTGACCTCCTTGCCCTGTCGGCCCAGGATCTTGGCCACCACGTCACCGATCCCCTTCGCGTCGCCCGTCGGCTCGGGGACCGATCCGTCGGTGTACCGCTCGATGGCCTTCTGAAGGTACGAGGGGTTCCAGGCCCCGACGGCCCCGCTGACGTCGACGGCCGCCACCCGTCGGCCACCGACGGCACGCCTGATGGCCGGCAGGACCTCGTCCGAGTAGTACTTCCCCGGGACCTGGAACAGGCTGACATGGCCGCCGACCTTGCCGCCGTCCCGCAGGTAGACGGTGACGACCAGGCAGCTGGTCACCGACGGGTAGGTGATCGTCCCGTGCGGACCCACCTCGCCGACCTCGCCCTCCGTGATCGAGAGGGCGGTCGCGGGCGCACCGGCCTGCTGGACCCCGGCTACCGGGCCGGACGCAGCGCCGAGCCCGGTGAGCTCCTCGGTCCCGGCAGCCTTGCCGAACGCGGCCCTGACGGCGTTGACCGCGTTGACGGAGCCGACGGAGCTGACGGCGTTGACGGAGTCGACCGCCTCGGTGGGGGCCGGGCCGTGCGCCGGCTTGCCGGCCCCCGGCCAACCGGCCGTCGCGCCATCGCCCCCGCCTGCCGCGCAGGCCGCCAACACCAGTACCGCGCCGACGGCCAGCCCGACCTTTCCCACGCACCGCTCGGACACCACGAACTTCATGACCCCACACCCCACGAATCCGGTCTGCACACACCCGCGCACGCACGCGGCGACACATGGTCCCGAGTACGAACGATCTCGTCAACCCAACACCTGACACCCAACACCCGACGGCTGGCTGCCGGGGGTCACCGGCGCCGGTCGTGTGGCCGCCGGCAGCGGTCGCCGTGGTCGACCCGTCCGGGGGAGGGGAGTCGGTTCCGATCGTCGCCGGGTCAGGCGTCGGGGGAGCCGGTGATCCACCGCAGGACGTCCTCGGCGACCTCCACCGGGGTACGGTCGGAGCTGGTGAAGGCCGTGGGGACGAGTTCGCGCAGTTCGTCGGCGTCCTGGAGGGCTTCCTCGACCTGCTCCGCGCTCCAGCCGCGGGCGGCCAAACGGACGCGGCGGTCGTGGTCCGCGCAGTCCAGCCGGGCCCAGACGACCTCCGGGGCGTCCGGCACATCGGCCGCGGCGGCCTCCCACTCGGCCGGGGTGAGGGGGCAGGACACCAGGACGGGCCCGCCTCCTCGCGCGAGCATGCCCGCGATCCGCACCCACAGGCGGTTGTAGTCGGGCCAGATGCCGGACGCGTCCGGGGAGGTGATGTCGATACCGAGCAACCGGCCGTCGTCGTCGGGCAGTTCGTCGAAGTCGACCACCGTGACGGGCCGTTCCCGCAGCCGGCCCAGAAGTGTCGACTTGCCCGCCCCCGGTGCCCCGGTGATCAACCGCACCACAGACCTGACCATGCCGATTCCAGCCCCGCTTCCGTCGATGACCGGTACCCCGGATCCTGAGTGTCCAGCCGACCATAGCGGGACACCTGTCCTTCGTCCCCCAGGATCCGGCCGCAAGTCGCCCTCCGGTGCCGCAACATCCGTGTTCTGTCGGCGAGTTCGCGTTGATCCGACGACGAACCGGTCGGGGGCAAATCACCGATCGGGCTGCGCGTCCCGGCCGGGCTGGCGGAGACTGGTGCGCGGCACGGGGGCGGGGAAGCGGCGTGCCATCGGCTCGGCGGTGCCTCCGTGACGTCAACGAGAGACAGGAGCTGCACACCCATGAGCAAGCGCACCTCTCGCACAGTCGCGGCGGTCGTCGCCGCCGCCACGGCCGCGGCCCTGGCCGTGGGTTCGGCACCGGCGGCGGCCGCCGACCCCTACCCCGGGGGCATCTCGGTCGGGTCGCCGCCCATCGAGCCCGGCACCTACTCCAGTGAGCTCAAGGCCGCCAACGGCAACGGGGACAGCGTCTCCTTCGTCATCGTGGGGGACCTCACCCGTAACGAGAACATCAGGACGTACATGCTGCTCTGGAAGGCGGACTGGTCGACCGAACAACTCGCGCTGCTGCCGGGGGACGCCGGTGGCAGTCCGGTCGGGATCAACAACGCCCGTACCGTGGTGGGGACTTCCGGCGCGCAGGTCGGGGGCCGGCAGCACGCGGTGCGATGGACTTCCCCGTCCACACCGACCGAACTGCTTCCGCTGCCCGGCGACACGACGGCGTCCCCTGCCGCGATCGGCGACAACGGCACCGCGGTGGGGTCCTCCTGGGGCGCGGCGGGCGCGGAGGGCGCGAAGCACGCCGTCGCGTGGCCGCCGAGCGGTGCACCCGTCGTCCTGCCGCCGCTGCCGGGTGACACCGAGAGCGAGGCCGTCGCCGTCAACAGCTCGGGTACGGCAGTCGGCTACTCGTACCCGGCCGGCGGTATCGCCTCCCGGCGGGCGGTGGCGTGGAGCCCCGATGGGACCGTCACCGCGCTCGACGTGCCGGCGGGCTACGTGACCAGCAGCGCGGCCCGCATCACCGACTCCGGCGTCGTGATCGGGGCCGGCCGGCCGGGCGGTGAGCCGGGCGCGGACCACGCCCTCGTCTGGAACGCCGCCGGCGCCGTCTCCGACCTGGGTGCGGGCAGCCAGGCGAAGGCCGTGAACAACGCGGGCACGGTGGTGGGCAGCCTGGGAGGACAGGCAGCGCGCTGGGCCGTCGACGGCACGCCTGTGCCGCTCGCGCCGACCACGCTCACGAGCGTCGCCACCGGTATCAACGACCAGGGCGTCATCGTCGGGTACACCAGCGACCCGTGGCCGGCCCGCGCCCAGCTCTACGCGCAGCGCTGGAATCCCGACGGGTCCGTCATCGCGCTTCCCGCGTGGTCGCAGGACTTCCCGTACTCCATGCCGTTCTTCGTCACCGACAGCGGAATCGTCCTGGGTGAGCTCCTCCTTCGAGGCCTCGCGGGCTACGGCAAGCCGTTGACCATCCGCTGGACCATGTAGCGCTCCGGTGACGTTCCCGGACTGGCGCCAGGGCGTCGCCACCATGGTGCTGCGCGAGTCGAAGGCCGACGGCCGGGTCAGCGGTCCCGGGCAGCGCGAACCACCTCACCCGCCCCGCAGACGGACGGCCGCACGAACGCCCCGCTTCCCCACCCCCGCTTCTCCACCCCCCCCGGCGGCGTCAACCCGCCGCCGGGGCGGGCCCGCTGTGGTCCCACCGCACCGTGCGCGTGCTGGCGGAGTTCCCCGCGGTCGGGGTCGAGGGTGTGCCCGGTGTCGGGCACGCCGGGGACAGGGGGCGGACCCTGTGCGGGATCCGTGGCCGTCCCGCCCGCCCGGTGCTGCCCCGTCCGCTGCTGCTGATGCGCGCCTGGGGGCCGGCACGGTGATCTGGCGCCGGTTCGGCCCCGAGGCTGACCACGCTCTCGCCGCCGACTGGACCGGCTGCTCGCGGCTGGCGAGCTTATGGGAAGTACTTCCAGGCACCGCACGACGAGAGGCTGCCGTTCCAGTTGCAGATCCGGGCCTGCTTGATGGGGTACTTGAAGGTTTTCGCCTTGGGTCCCATAGCGATCATGAAGATGCCGGTGTGTTCGCCGCTGGAAAGATAGAGGTCCAGGGCAGCCCCGATTCCGTCGTCGCTGTCGTCCGTGATCGTTCCGATCGCGCCTTCCACGTAGGCGTAGTCGCACAGGCCTCGGTCGCAGCTCGACCAGCCGGTCCCGGCGGCGCTGGCCGGGCCGGCGGTCAGGAGTGCTGTTGCTGCGAGGACGGGTATCACCGTTCCCGCCAGTCGCTTGATCATTCGATGCTCCTTCTCGTGTGATTTCTGTTCAGAGACCCAGTGGCGGCTGCTACGGGGTTTGTGGTGCGGGTTTCCTTTGCTTGACGGGCCGTTGATCCATCGATCGACAGTTGGGAGACCTCCTTGGAGGCTCCTGGCCGAATGGCGGGTCCGCGCAGAAGAGCGCATCGTTGAACGAGCGATCTCTGGATGCAAAACTCGCGGACCCGCCATCGACCGAGCTGCCTACAAGGCCGCCATCAGCATCGACATGCTCACCACCAGCCCTTGACGGCCCTGGCGCCGGTGGAGACTCCACAGTGCAGCCTGTTTGATTGTCCATCTACAAGAACCCGGCCGAAGGCCAGGTGGGCGGCGGACAACCCGGTTTGGCCGCGGACAGGACAAGGTGGCTTGGGGTGGCTGGTGTTGGACGTCCGCAGGGGCGGCTCTCGGCGGCCTTCGGCGAAACGGACTCCCATGCGTCCCGGGAAGATCGCGGCACTCGGCTCGGCAGTCCGCGCACGGAACCGCCGACCCCTTCCGTTCGGCCGCAGCCGCAGCCGCAGCCGCAGCCGGCTCCCACCACGTCGGCGTCTGCGAGGCCCGGCGGGCGGCGGGCTGCTCCGGACGGGACCCGGGCAGTAACCTCAGCCGGTGCGGCGCGTTGGGGGAGGCGTGCCACAGTCTGCATCCACCCCCAGCTCCAGCAACGCCACCGCCGTTCCGGCCGGCAAACCCCAGGCGCTGCCCTTCCTCCTGACACCCCAGCAAGGCGCGGCGGCGCGCACGCTGCTGAGCTACGTGGCCGCCCTGCCACTGCCGGATCCCGGCCAGCAGCTCCTGGCCGTCGTGGTGGCGATCCGGGCCGCACGCGGCGGCACCGGCAACCTCACCGGTACCGACCTGTCCGCCCTGCGGCTGGGTGATCCCCGCGAAGTGGTCGATGCCCTCCGCGGCCTGGGCTGGCTGATGGGCGACACGATTTTCAGCAGCGACCCGGTCGCACCTGCGACGCCGGTCACCGTTCCGGATCTGGCCCGCGAGGCCGACCACCCCCTGCCGTTCGGAAAGGCCGTGCGCTCGCGCGTATCCGGGTGGACCACACGGGCCTTGTCGGCCAAGCCGGTCCGCAAACTTCCGCCGGCCGCCCGGCTGGCGGCCCTGTTCGCCGCCGCACACAGCACCTCCACGCTCCTCGGACAGATCCCGCCCGACCTTCCCGAAGCCTGCCGGGACGCTCTGCCGGACCTTCTGGCCAAGGGCTTCCTCGCCGAACTCGCCGACGGGCGCTACCGCTTGGATCCCCAGGTGGGCCATCTCGCGGGCATGCGTCCGCCCACCGCCCAGGAGAAGGCGGCAGACCCCGAAGCCGGCACCGGCACCAGCACGATCGTGACTCCGGGATTCGACTTCAACGCTGCCGCGTGGACGCAGTGGAAGGACGCGGCCACGCCTGCCCTGCGGCGGCATGCGGAGAGCGTCGAGTACTGCGCTCTGTGCGCGCTGGGCCCGGAACGGGTCGCGATGGCCTTCACGCTGCCCCCGCCCCGACCGTCACAGCAGCCTTCCCTGGACGGCAGGAGCCAGACCGCGTACAAGCGGTGGAAGGACGCGCACCCGGACCGCGGGCCGCAGGCCGCGCAGTTCACGGTGGCCTTCCGCGCCGAGCACGGACACGGTCCGTCGTTCAGACAGCTCTGCAAGGGGCTGGGCTCGCGCCCCGACCTGCGCGAGGTGAACCTCTTCATCGTGCACCGTCTCGTGGCGAACGGATGGCTCACCAGCACCGACCAGGTGCCATGGACCCTCCGCCCGGGCCCGACCGCCCAAGACCAGGGCATCACCCTTCCCCAACGCCGCAGCTCCGAGACGACCGTCCCCGCAGCCCGTCCCTGACCGGAGTCGGCAATGCAGGCAGGCCGACCGGCGTACTCACACCGGCCGGACGATGGCCAGCCGGCAGGGACCGTCGCGTTCACGAGCCCCCCGAGACGCGCACTGGGCGCCCAACCCGCATCCCGCGCACCGCGTCCGACCGCTCCTACGACATGCATCGAGCCACCCGCACCCGAGCCTGCCCGAGCCGCCGACTCCCCAGCAGCCAAAGGCTTCACGGCACCCCCGTACCGCCGCTGCTCCGCCCCACGGGCACGCCGCGCCTCAATGCCGTCGGCCCGGCTGGGGGCGCGGGTGTGGGCGTGGCCGTGGGTGTGGCTGTGGGCGAAACGCTCCGCCGGCCGGTGTGAGGTGCGGGCCGGCCGGCGGAGGAGGGTGATCAGGCCTGCGAGCGGCGGCGCGAGGCGACGACCGCGCCGGCGCCCAGCACGACGGCCGCGCCGGCGGCGGCGCCGAGCTGCCCGAGTGGGGCGGTCGTGCCGGTGGCGGCCAGCGAGCCACCGGCGGTGTTCCGGCCGTCCGTGGTGGCGGTGGTCGTCGTGCCGGTGGTCGTCGTCCCGGTGGTGGCCGAGGCGGGCGCGACAGCGGCGTCGGGGGTCACGGCGGTGACCGCCTGGGTGGTGCCGGAGCCGCCCCGCGAGGTCTCCGTAGCGGTCTTCGTCGCGGTATCGGCAGTGGTATCGGCAGTGGTCTTCGCGGCGGCCTGGTCCTTGGCCCGGGCGGTGAACTGGCCCTCCTTCAGGAAGGCCCGGACGTCCGCGATGCCGCCGTCGAGCGCGGCGAGGCCGGCCTTGCGGACCTCAGGCCCCCCGGCCTCGATGAGCTGCGAGACGTGGATCCGGTTGTCGCTCGCCCGCAGCGGCTCCAACTGCTCCTTCAGAAAGTGCTCGACGTCCGCCGCGCTGCCGGCGAGCGCCTTCTCGGCCGCCTCCCGGACGTGGCGGCCGGTGCCCGCGTCGGCGAGGATGTCCTGCACCTTGGCGCGGTTCTCGTCCTCGGCCCGGGCGACGTACTGGCCGGTCTTCAGGAAGGCGCGGACGTCCTCGATGGTGCCGGACATCGCGGCGTTGGCGGCCTTCTTCACCGCCGGGCCGCCGCGGGACATGATCTGGCTGAGCAGGACCCGGTCGTCGTGCTCGGCGGCCGTCTTCAGCCCCGTGTTGAGGAAGCGCTCGACATCCGCGGCGGTTCCCGCCAGTGCCTGCTGGGCGCCCTCGCGCACACCCGGTCCGCTGTTCGGGTCGTCGAGGAGCTGCTGCACCTTGGCGCGGTTCTCGTCCTCGGCCCGGGCCGTGTACTGGCCGACGTTCAGGTAGGCGCGGAACACGTCGAGGTCGTTCGAGCCGAACGCGGTGTTGGCGGCCTTCTTGACGGCCGGGCCGGCGGCGTTCATGGTCCACAGGATCGCGATCCGCGCGTCGTCCCGGCGAATCCTGTCCGCCTCCACCGCGAGGAAGCGCGCCCGGTCCGCGGGGGTGCCGGCGAGGGCCTGGCCCGCGTGCTCGCGCAGGTAGTCGCTCGGAGCCGTGAGCAGGTAGTCGTTCGGGTAGACGAGCAGCCTCTCGATCGCTGCCCGGTTCTCCTCGTCCGCCTTGGTCTCGGCCGGGTCGGTCTGCCCCTGGCCCGCCGGGACGGTGTCGGCGAACGCCGGGGCGGCGCCCAGGGCGACGGGTGCGGCGGCTGCGGCAAGGAGGACGGCAGCGAGCGAATGACGGATCTTCAACGGTCCCTCGGGATCTGAAACACGGGTGGGCCCGCCGCGGCTTCACGACGGTCGGCCGAGTGATCGTATAGCAACGACACCCCCCGCTGGCGAACACATTTCCGTCACGTCCCACACCCCGGCTTCCTCGCGCACCGCCTGGTCACACCAACTGAGAGAGCTGCCCGGCGCCCCCGTCCCTGGCTCAGCCCTCGTACGCGCGGGCGGCAGCGTCGAGGCGGGCGGTCAGCGCCCGGGCGACGGTGCCCAGGGCGTGATGCGGCCACAGGTGCTCGGTACTGGTCACCGCCGCCCGGGTGCCCAGCAGGTCGGCGCGGGGCGCGATGCGTCGTCGCACCGGTTCTCGCCGGGAGTCCTCGACCGGCGCCCGCCCGCTGCGAGCAACACGGCCAGGCCCACGCGAGTTGGCCGGAACCCCTGGCGAACGGCATGCGCGCTACGGTAAGCATTCTCTCAACTACGTACTGTGGGAACCTGCTTGTGCTGACGGCCGTACGGCCGCGGCCCGTGAAGGAGGTACACCGGGATGACCCGATCGCCCGAACCGCCGTGGGGCACCACCCGTATGAGGCCCTACCCCGATACCGAGCCCGTTCCCGGCCTGATCGCCGTGATCGATCCGGAGACCCAGGTCGCCGTCTACTTCGACGGTGAAGGCCGGCAGGTCACGATGGGTGCGCACGGCACCAGCACCGACACCAGCAGCCCGACCAGCACCGGTCAGGGCGGCGGCGACGGGAACAGCGGGGGCCAGGCCGCGCCCACCGACATGGACAGCATCACCAGCAACGATCAGGACCAGGGCACCGGCTGATGACCGGAGATCGGCCACGGACCGTGCTGGTCCTGACCAACCCCTACGACGCCACGGCGGACGTGGTGCTCCGCATCCTGGCCGAGCGGGGCGTGCCGGTCGTCCGCACGGATCCCGGTGCCGATCTCCAGCAGGGCGCCGCGCTGACCACCCGCTACGAAAAGGACGGACAGCGCGGCACCCTGACCACCGCCACCCGGGTCCTCGGCCTCGGCCGCGTCCGATCCGTCTGGTACCGCCGCCCCTCCACGTACGAGGCCCCGGCCGGGATGGAGGGGCAGGACGCGGCGTTCTGCCGGGCCCAGGCCCACTGGGGGGTCGGCGGCATTCTGGCCGCGCTTCCCGGCGCCCACTACGTGAACCACCCCTGGCGGGTCCGCGAGGCCGAACACAAGCCCGTCCAGCTCCATGCCGCGCTCACCAGCGGCTTCACCGTCCCGGCCACGGTCATCACGACGGACCCGGACCAGGCCCGCGCGTTCTGCCGGGCCCAAGTCGGCGGCGCCGTCTACAAGCAGCTGTGGAACAGCCCGTACCGGGGAGAGGACGACCGTGCCGCGCAGGCGTGGGTGTCCGAGGTGAGGCCGCAGGAGATCACCGAGGCGGTCGCGGCCTGCCCCCACCTGTTCCAGGCCAAGGTGGACAAGGCGTACGACGTGCGCCTCACCGCCGTCGGGACACGGCTGTTCGCGGTCCGGATCGACAGCCCCGACCTCGACTGGCGCCGCCGGCAGAACCTCCTGACCTACACCCAGGTCGCGGTGCCCGACGATGTCGCCGCTGCCGTGGCCCGCTACCTCGGCGCCTTCGGCCTGGTCTTCGGCGCCTTCGACTTCGCCGTCGACACCGCCAGGTGCTGGAACTTCTTCGAGTGCAACCCGAACGGTCAGTGGGCGTGGTTCCCGCCGCCGATGACCGACCTGATCGCCGAGGCCCTGGCCGACCGACTCCAGAGAGGCACCAACCCGTGAGCACCCCCGCCGAACTGCGCGCCGCCCTCGTCGACCGGCTCACCGCCGACGGCGCCCTCACCGATCCGGCCTGGCGCGCGGCCGCGGCCGCTGTGCCGCGCGAGACTTTCGTCCTCGAGTACTTCCTGCCTGTGCCCGCCAGCGCGCCCACGGCCTACGTTCCAGTCCTGTGCGACAACCCCGGCCGCCTGGAGGGGGTCTACCGCGACCAGACGCTGGTCACCCAGCTCGACGGCCATCTGAGCCCCTCCGACGTCCAGGGGCCGGTGGCCGGCGCCCCCTCGTCCTCCTCCACCCTCCCCTCCCTCGTGCTGGGGATGTGGCAGCAGCTCGACGTCGAGGCCGGCCACCGTGTGCTGGAGATCGGCACCGGCACCGGCTACTCCACCGCCCTCGGCGCCCACCGCCTCGGGGAACAGAACGTCGTGAGCGTCGAAGTCGACCCGGAAATCGGGGCGCGGGCGGCGGAGGCGGTCAAAGCCGCGGGCTACTCTCCCACCCTCGTCATCGGCGACGGCCTCGCCGGGTACGCCGACGGCGGACCGTACGACCGGCTGATCGCGACCTGCTCGATCCGCCACCTCCCCCTCCCGTGGCTCCACCAGGTCAGGCCCGGCGGAAGGATCCTCGCCACCTTCACCGGGTGGAGCTTCGCCTTCGGCCTCGCACTCCTCACCGTCACCGGGCCCGGCTGCGCGAGCGGCCGCTTCCTGCCCGGCTACGTCAACTTCATGGTCGCCCGGCCGCACGACCGGCCCCCGCGCCAGCCCGTCACCCTGCTCTCCGGCGACGCACGGCCCAGCGAGATCGACCCGGCGATCCTGGGTGACTGGACCGGCAAGTGGGTCGCCCAACTCGCCGCCCCCTCCGCCGAGATCATCGGCGCCGGAGACCAGCAGATCCTCGTGGACTTCGCCACCGGCTCCCACGCCCGCACCACGCCGAACCCCGACGGCGGCTGGACCGTCACCCAGCGCGGGCCCCTGCGCCTGTGGGACCAGGCCGAGGCCGCCATCCGGGCCTGGCAGCAACACGGCGCCCCCCACCAGGAGGGCTTCGGCATCACGGTCGACGGCGACGGCCAGCGCGTGTGGATCGGCACCGAAGAAGGCCCCACCTGGAACCTGCCCATCTGACCGGCGGCCGGGGCCGTGCCCCGCCGAGGCTTCGGCTGCTCACGGCACCTCGGCGCGCGAGTCCGGGTACCGTCCCAGGACGACAGGAGGAGCAGCACCCACCCACCGCAGGACCTCGTGGACATCCTGGCGGATGGAGAACGAGCTCAGTTCGGGCAGATGCCGCGGGTGTAGTCGACCGTGGCGGCGGCCTGCGAGTAGTGCCACTCGGGTGCCAGCAGGTTCGCGTCGAGCTGGGCGGCCGCGTTCGGGTTCTCCACCAGGTAGCCGAAGTCCTGCAGCCAGGCGGGGTAGAGGTTCTTCGATCCGACGAAGAACGCCGAGCCGTCGACCGCGACGACCTTGTGGTGCAGTGCGAACGGGTGGCCGTCGGTCCAGGTCGCGGTCGGCGCCGCGCGGAAGGAGGCGAGCTGGAGGTTCCGGCACATGGTGGCCTTCGCGCCGGACGCGTCGCCGGTCCGGGCCGCCAGCCGGGCCTGGAGCGCGTCGCTGATCTCCGCGAGGGATTTGATCTGCGAGTAGCCGCCGCTGCCGACCGTGCCGCGGTTGGCCGGGTCGCTCACCACGATGCGCACCTTCACGTTGGCGGCGAGCTTGGCGGCGAGCAGGTCGTAGAGGCGCAGGTCGTAGCGCGGCAGCGGCGGGCAGGTGCCGTTCAGGTCCTGCTGGGAGATCTCGATGTGGCTGGTGGCGCCGGCCACCAGGGCCCGGAGCGCGCTCTCCTCGGGGTTGACCGTCTCGTAGTCGCGGTCGCCGTTGGTGTTGTCGTGCAGGGCGACCAGGCCGCACTTGGCGTCGGCGGCGGCCGGCAGGTCCGGCTGGTAGGTGGAGGCCGGGTCCACGTTCCGGATGCCGACGCCCAGGCCGCCGATCGCGATCACCGGCAGGTTGCCGGTGGCCGGTACCGGGCCGAGGTTGGCGTCCTTCTCCAGGTTCGGCAGGCAGGGCGCGCCGTTACTGGAGGCGAACCAGGCACTCGACAGCACTCCGGTGTTCTTGCAGGTCCAGCCCCACAGGGTGTCGAGGTAGGAGCCGGCCGAGGCGGCGGCGGGGCCGGTCAACGCGAGGTCGACGTCGGACACCGGGTGGGTGGTGTCGAGGTAGTCGTCCTTCCAGTTGTTGATGCCGCCGGTGATCACGCTGCGGCCGTCCACCACCAGCAGCTTGGAGTGGTTCCAGGACAGGGCGGTCTTCGAGGTGGTCATCGAGGCGACGTTGAGCGTGACGCCGGCGGCGGCCGGGCCGAGCCGGGCCAGCAGGTCGTCTCGGTAGCTGGTCGGCAGCGCGGTGATGTTGTAGAGCGGGGCGGCTCCCACCAGGACCCGTACGGTCAGCTTGTTGCCCGCCGCCACCGAGGCCTTGAGGCCCGCGACGATCGCGTCCTGGAACGCGCCGTTGGGGAACGGCGCGAGGGTGGAGATGTCGACGGTGCGGGTCGCGCCGGCGATGTTCGCCGTCATCTTGGCCAGCAGCTTCTCGCTGCCGGTCCGGTCGGTGCAGTTCGGGTCGCCCCAGCAGTTCGGGGTCTGCAGCAGCCAGCCGGCCGGGTCACCGGCGGGGGCGTCCAGGCTGTTGCTGCCGGTGCGCTGCCAGACCGTTCCCTCCAGGCCGGGCGAGACCTGACGCAGCGTCTGCTCGACGGCGTCCAGGTGCGGGGTGTCGGTGGCCGCGGGCGCCGCCGGGGCGGGTATCTGCGTGTCGGCGGAGGCGGAGGCGGAGGCGGGGGCGGCGGGCAGTGCTGCCAGCGCCGTGCCGAGGGTGAGAGCGGCGGTGAGCGTGGTGCGGGCGGCGCGGCCGAGGTGGTGGGACGGGTGACGGAGCACGGGTAATCCTTCAAGAAGTGGCAATGTTCACCTGAAAGGCCCCTTAAAAATACCTGATAGTAACTTGAGGATGCGTCAGGGGCCTGTCGGGATCCGCCCGCTGGGACTGACGGCCCGGCTGTGACCGGGCTCGGCTGATGGGCCGGGCGTGACGGATCTGTGGGCGCGTGGGCACCAGGTGCCTCCTCCTGCGCCGAGGGCGTCCGCCGTCGGCAGGTGTCCGGAGACGGGGAGAAATTTCTTTCCGATCGCCTGCAACCCCTGGCCGGGCTCCACGTCTATGACAGTGAGAAGCGGGGCCGTGGTCGCCCCCCGGCCGCACACAAACCTGCTGCGGCCCGCTCGCCATCAGCCATTCAGTCATTCAGCCATCAGTCATCAGCGCGCTGCTGCGGCCTGCCCGCAGAACGGTTTCAGGGGAGAACTGTGTCCACCATCGTTCATGTTCGTCGTACCCGTCGTGCCATCGTCGTCGCCGCTGCCCTCGGCGTAGCCGCAGTCTGCGGATCGGTCGTGGCCGCCGCCCCGGTGGCCTTCGCGGGGGAGCCGTCGCACACCTCGCTCTCCGTCCAGGCCCCGGCCTCGGTCGGATTCGCCGGTGGGCCGGTCGAGTTCACCGAGGACATCACCAACTCGGGCCAGGAGAGCACTGGTTACCACCTGGAGCTGCGGACCGTCACCGACGTCGGAACGCCGCCGGACGCGATCGTCATCGACTACAGGGACCCCGCTGACGGTACGTGGAAGTCGGTGCCGCTGGGGATGACCCGTACCTCCGGAGGCGTCGTGTACGACGGGACGGTGCTCGGGCTCACCGTCCCGGCCGGGCGGACCCTCAGGGTCGACCTGCGGATCGGCGCGCCGATGGGCCTGCCCCACGACGGCGCCACCAACGGCGGCTTCCGGTCCATCGCCCTGCATTCCGCCGTCGTCGTCGACCCCCACGAGCCGGCGCAGGCCGAGGTGACCAGCACGATCAAGGTCACCTCGATCACGAGCTCGCTCGACCACGTTCCCGCCACCGCCGTCGCGGGCGGCGCGCCGGTCGAGTTCGACGCCACCCTCGACAACCCCACGCCGTCCGACTACACCAACCTCGGCAACGTCCTGTTCGTGGACCGGTCCGCGACCGTGCAGGTGCGTACGGCGGACGGGGCCTGGCGGACGCTGGACAAGGTGGCCGGAATCGCGCCCGACGACCCCTACGGCGTGTACCTCCAGGGCCGTGACTCCGGCCTCCGGTCGGGTGGCAAGGTCGTCGCCCGGGTGCGGGTGTCGTACGACGCGAAGACTCCGGCGGGCACCACCACGCTCGGCTCGTGCGTGTTCGTCAACGAGGGTCTGCCGTTCCGGGGAACCACGAAGTGCGCTGCCCACTCGACGATTCAGGTCCTGCCCGCCGCCACGAAGACGCCCGGGCCGAGCCCGTCCTCCTCCTCGGCCCCGTCCTCTTCCTCGGCCCCATCGGCCTCCTCCGCCCCGTCGGCCCCGGTGTCCTCGGCCCCGGCCGGCGCCGCCGTGCCGGTCTCCGCGTCCTCCCCGAGCGCCCCGGCCCCGGCGGACCCGTCCACCACCTCCACCGCGCCGTCCGCCCCGCAGGCCCGCGTCGCCGACGCCGCGCAGCCTGCCGCGCCGTCATCCGTCCAGCTCGCCTCCACCGGGGCCGACCACACCGCGGGCCTCGCCGTCGGCGGTCTTGCCCTGACGGCCGCCGGGGCCGGCGCCCTCTGGCTGCGCCGGGTGCTGCGCCGGGCCTGAGCGCGCACGGGGAAGCCGAACGCGAAGGAGCCCGCCACCCTCCCCAGGTGGCGGGCTCCAGCAGTGGGCGGCACGTCGGGCGCGCGGTGTCAGCGCCGGCGCGCGGGCGCGGGTGCTGACCACGGGTACGGGAGCTCGCCGAGTGGGGCGTGCGGCTGCTTCCCCGGCCCGCAGGGGCGAGCCCTCCCACGGCCCCGTGCGGACGAGTTCACCCGGACGCCGCGACGAGGATGGCGCCGGGCCGGGGCGCCGGGACGCAGAGTAGATAGTCCGATAATCATGGCGCAAAGGGGACGTGGCAGTGTGCGCAAGAGCCGGAGCGGGCCTCAGGCTGGGATCCGTCCTGGGCGGCCTGATGCTGACGGCGTGTTCGACCCCCGCCCCGCATGCCGTGGACGGCAGCGGCGGAGAGCCTCGCGGCAGTGCGGTGGTCATCGCGGCTGATCAGGCGCCCGGGCAGGCAGCCGTGCCGGGTGATGCGTCGGGTGATGCGGCCGATCCGGGGTCCGGGCCGGCCGGCGTTCGGGGCAGTGCGTTGATCGTCGCGGTCGATCAGGCGTCCCGGCAGGTTCTCGTCCTGGACGGTGAGACGGCGCGGGAGGCCGGACCCGAGGCCGGACCCGAGGCCGGACCCGAGGCCGACCGGTTGCCGGTGGTGTGGTCGTGGACCGCTGACGGCGACGATCGGCTGGCCGACCTGGAGCCGGCCCGCAGCTGGGCCAGGCCCACCGAGGCCAGGGACGTGGTGCTCGACGGTGAAGGATCCCTCCTGGTCACCGCCTCGGGCGGCTTGGCAGCCCTGGTCGACACGGCGACCGGCACGCCGATCTGGGCCACGGACCTCGGCACTTCCGTCAACCCCCACAGCGCGGAGCTCCTACCGGACGGCAATGTCGCCGTGGTCGCCAGCACTGCCGGATGGGTGCGGCTGTACGCGGCCTCGGAGGGGCCTCGCAGCACCACCTATACCGAGCAGGAACTCGACGGGGCCCACGCCGTGCAGTGGGACGAGGGCGCGGAGCTGCTCTGGGTGCTCGGGGACGACACCCTGCTGGCCCTTCGGGTCGGTGGCACGTCCGACATCCCGTCCCTCGCCCCCGAACGCAGCATCCCCCTTCCGGAAGTCGGGGGACACGACCTCGCACCTGTGCGCTCCGCGCCGGGGACGTTCTGGCTCAGCACCGGCGACCGCCTGTGGCGCTACGACTCACACCTCGACCGCTTCGAAGCCGTCGGCCTGGGCGCGGAGGACTCAGCCCGCGGGATCAAGAGCGTGGGCAGTGAGCCCGCTACCGGTCGCCTGCTCACCATCACGCCCGATCACGCGGGTCCCTGCTCCTGGTGCACCTCCGCCGTCACCTTCCACCACCCCGACGGGACGCTCGCCCTGACCGGAACCGAGTTGTACAAGGCCCGCTGGTGGACCACACCGCTGCCAGGTCTGGGCCCGACGAACCGACCCCGGTAGCGCGGTCCTCCGGCAGCCGCCATCCACGCCGAGCTGCACCACCGCGACGCCGGTCCCGGCAAACCGACCGGCCTCGACGGCCGCCCCGCCATGATGGTGCCGTTGAAGGTGAGGCGGTCGAGGACGGCCGCGCACTTCTGCGACCACCACGTACTGGAGATGCTGATGCCTGCCCCCGGGCCGACGACCAACGCCCCGCCGGTGAACGGGATACCGCCCGGGCGTCCGTTCTCGTGGCGATTCGTCACCCCGTTGTTCGTCGGTTCGGCGCTCAACCCGATCAACAGCTCGCTGATCGCCACGGCCCTCGTACCGATCGCCCACGGACTCGGCGTGTCGATCGGGCGGACCGCCGCCCTGGTCACGGCCCTGTACCTGGCCAGCGCGATCGCCCAGCCCACCGCAGGCAAGGCCGCCGAGGTGTTCGGCCCACGACGGGTGTTCCTGGCCGGAATCGGACTCGTCATCGTCGGAGGACTCATGGGCGGCGCCGCCCACAGCCTTCCGACCCTCCTGATCAGTCGAGTACTGCTCGGGTTGGGCACCTCGTGCGCCTATCCGACGGCCATGCTGCTGATCCGCCGCCGCGCCGAGGACGCCGGCCTGGACAAGCCGCCGGGCGGAGTGCTGGGCGGCCTGCAGATCGCCGGCATCGCGACCGCCTCCCTCGGGCTGCCCCTGGGCGGTGTCCTGGTGGCCGTGCTGGGCTGGCGTTCCGTGTTCTTCATCAACGTTCCGGTCGCACTCGTCGCGCTGGTCACGACATTGGCCTGGGTCCCACCCGACAGCCGACCCGACAGCCCACCGGACAGCCCATCCGACAGCCGACCCGACAGCCCACCGGACCGCAGCCGACGCGCCCGTGACGTCGCGGCCGCCCTGGATGTCATCGGCATCGCCGGGTTCGCCGCCGCGATGATCGCGCTGCTGCTGTTCCTGTTCGCCCTGCCCGACGCCCGCTGGTACTTGCTGGCGATCTCCGCCGTGCTGTGGATCGCCCTGGTGCTGTGGGAGCTGCGGGCCAGGACCCCGTTCCTCGACTTGCGCCTGCTCGCCGGAAACCGGGCCCTGACCAGTACTTATCTTCGCTACGGCCTGGTCCTGTTCTGCGCGTACGTCGTGCTCTACGGTGTCACCCAGTGGGCCCAGAGCGTCCGGGGCCTGTCCGAGACCGAAGCCGGACTGCTCCTGTTGCCCATGACGCTCGTGTCCGGTCTGGTGATCTCGCTCGTCTCCCGGCGCAACCGGGTGCGCGGACCGGTCGTAGCAGCGGCCCTGGCCTGCCTCATCGGCTCCGCCGGCGTACTGCTGCTCAGCGCCTCGGGCTGGATCGGATGGGTCGTGGTGGTCACTCTCGTCTTCGGCGTCGCCATGGGCACGTCCGGCGCGGGCAACCAGATCGCCCTCTACGACCACGCCCCCGCCGAACAACTCGGCACCGCCTCCGGCCTGCTGCGCACCTTCGGCTACCTCGGCTCGATCGCCGCTTCCGCAACCACCGGCATCGTCTTCCGCATCCGCGTCTCCGACCCCGGCATGCACCTCATCGCCTGGATCATGGTCGGCGTCGGCGTCGTCCTGGTCCTGACGACCCTCGCCGACCGCACCCTGCGTACCCGGCCCGCCCCCTGACACGCCTCCGCGAGGGCACCCCCCTGCGAATGTGAACGGGGGAGCGGGTTCAACGCCTCTTTGCTGCGGGGGTGTTTCGTTCCCATGTCCATATGCCCAGATCACTGGCGTCGCGCACCAGTCGTGCACAGACTCACATCTGCACGATCGTGCACTCGACTCTCACCCCAGGAAGTTCTACGGGCATGCGTACCCCCCCCAGACCCGGCGTTCCCCAGGCGCACCCGCCGCACCTGGTGGGGAGGTGCCGTCCGTGCTCCGGTACGTGACACGCAGGGCGGCGGGCTGGTTCCTGGTGATCGCCATGGCCACCAACGCCACGTACTTCCTCGCCAGTTGGTTCCTCGACCCGCGCTCGAACTTCAAGGAACTGCGCCCGGTCCGCACCGAGGAGCAGATATCCCGGGCCCTGGCCCCCTACAACCTCGACCCGCACGAGCCGCTGCTCCACCGCTGGTGGGACTGGCTGACCAGCGTGGTCCTGCACTTCGACTGGGGCCGCTCCCCGGTCGGGGTCCAGGTGAACGGGGAGATCGGCTACCGCTCCCTCGTCAGCGCCGAACTGGTGATCGGCGCGACGGTCCTGTCGGTCGTCGTCGGTGTCGCCCTCGCGGTCCACACCGCCTCGCACCAGTACGGCTGGAGGGACCGGGCCGCCCAGGCCCTCTCCATGGCGCTGTTCAACGTCCCGGTGTCCATCGCCGCCCTCGCCCTGGTGCTGCTGGCCATCCAGCTGAACGAGCACGCCGGTTGGCACTTCCTGTACGTCGCGGGGGAGAACTCGCCCGGCGTGGAAGGGTTCTGGGCGACGGCTGGTGACCGGCTGCTGCACCTGATCCTGCCGACGCTGACGCTCACCCTGACGGGGTACGTGGGCTACCACCTCACCCAGCGCTCCCTGCTGCTGGACGTCATCGGCTCCGACTTCGTGCGCACCGCCCGGGCCACCGGGCTCACCCGGGCCCAGGCGATCCGCCGGCACGCCCTGCGCACCGCCCTGATCCCCACCGCACAGTCCGTGGCCTTCAGCATCCCGGCCGTCTTCACCGGCGCGGTCCTCACCGAGACGATCTTCGGCTGGAACGGCATGGGCCAGTACTTCATCCAGACCATCAGCAAGAACGACGTGCACGGCACCGTGGCGACCGCCGCCTTCGCCGCCGCCCTGACCGCGATCGGCGCGATCCTCGCGGACATCGCCACCGTTCTCCTCGACCCGAGAGTGCGGGTGAGCTGAGATGGGCACCCCTGTGAGTCCCGACGCGACCTCCGAAGACGTACTCGCCACCGCACCCGCGCGAGCCACCGATCCGCCGCCCACCGGGCACGACGGGCCCACCGGGCACGCTGAGCATGACGTGCGCGACGTGCGCGACGTGCGCGACGTGCAAGACGGGCACGACGGGCACTACCTGGGCCGGCGCCGTCTCTACCTGCGGCGCTTCCTGCGCAACCGGATCGCCGTCGCCGGCGTGGTGATCTTCCTGCTGCTCGTGCTGTTCAGCGCGCTCGGCGACCTGTTCACCCCGTACGGCTACGCGGACGCCGACTTCTCGGCACTGACCCAGGCCCCCAGCGCCGAGCACTGGTTCGGCACCAACCAGGGCGGCAACGACGTCTACGCCGCCGCCGTGCACGGCCTCCAGCGCTCGTTGGTGATCGCGGTGAGCGTGTCCGTGCTGACCGTCGCCATCGCCGCGGTCGTGGGCGCGGGCGCGGCCTACTTCGGGGGCCGGGTGGAGAAGGCCACCCTCGCCGTCGTCCACTTCCTGCTGATCGTGCCCTCCTTCCTCATCCTCGCCCTGGTCTCGCACCGGCTGGCGGGCGACTGGCGGGTCCTCATCCTCGTGCTGACGGTGTTCGGCTGGATGTCCACCGCGCGCGTGGTCTGGTCGGTGTCGACGTCCCTGCGCGAGCGCGACTACGTGCGCGCCGCGGAGTTCATGGGCGTGCGCCCCCTGCGCATCGTGGTGCGCCACATCATCCCGAACCTGGGCTCCCTGCTCATCGTCAACCTCACCCTGGGCGTGGTCTCCACCGTGCTCAGCGAGACCGCGCTGTCCTTCCTGGGCTTCGGCGTGCAGACCCCGGACGTGTCGCTGGGCACGATGCTCGCCGACGGCGCGGGCACCATCACCAGCGCCCCCTGGCTCTTCGCCTTCCCCGCCGGGCTGACCGTCCTGCTCACCGTCTCGATGACCTTCGTCGGCGACGGCCTGCGCGACGCCCTCGACCCCACGTCCACCACCGCCGCGGCAGGAGGCCGACGATGACCCTCGCACCCGACCGCCGCACCGGGCCCGTGGCCGGCTCCCCGGCCGGGCCCACCGAGCCCGCACCCGTCCTGTCCGTACGCGACCTGAGCGTCTCCTTCCCCTCCGAGGCCGGACCGGTGGAAGCCGTGCGCGGCATCGGCTTCGATTTGTTGCCCGGGCGCACCCTGGGCATCGTCGGCGAGTCCGGCTCGGGAAAGTCCGCCACCGCCCTCGCCGTCATGGGCCTGCTGCCGCCCACCGCGCGCCTCGGCGGCCGGATCCTGCTGGGCGGCCGCGACCTGGCGGCGATGGACGACAAGGGCCTCTCCCGGGTGCGCGGCCAGGACATCGGCATGGTCTTCCAGGACCCGATGTCCGCGCTCACGCCCATCTTCAGCGTCGGCCGGCTGCTCTCCCAGGCCCTGCGCGTGCACCGGGAACTGTCGAAGAAGGACGCGTGGGAGCAGGCGGTGGAACTGCTCGACCTGGTCGGCATCCCCGACCCGCGCGAACGCGCCAAGTCGTTCCCGCACGAATTCTCCGGTGGCATGCGCCAACGTGTCGTCATCGCCCTGGCCATCGCCAACAAGCCCTCGGTCCTCGTCGCCGACGAGCCCACCACGGCGCTCGACGTCACCGTCCAGGCGCAGATCCTCGACGTGCTGCGCCTGGCCCAGCGCGAGACCGGCGCCGGCCTCGTCCTGATCACCCACGACCTGGGCGTGGTGGCGGGCCACGCCGACGACGTCGCCGTCATGTACGCCGGACGGATCGTCGAGCACGCGAGCGTCGACGAGCTCTTCCGCCGTCCCACGATGCCCTACACCGCCCGGCTGCTGGCCAGCGTCCCCACCGTGGACAGCGGCGTCGAACGGCCCCTGATCCCGGTCGGCGGCGAGCCGCCCTCCCTGGTCGGCCTGCCCGGCGGCTGCCCCTTCGCGCCCCGCTGCGCGGTGGCCCTGGACGTGTGCCGGACCACCGAACCGGCCCTGACCGAACCGGCCCTGACCGCACCGGCCTTGACCGCACCGGGCGGGCAGCACGGACACGTCGGACACGTCGCCTGCCACCGTGCGCAGGAGATCGCCGACGGAACCCTCGACCCGGCCGGGCGCGCCGCTGCCGTGCCGCCGGCCCGCGCCGGAGAGCGGACCGCGGGCGAGGTGGTCCTGCGCGTGGAGGACCTGGTCAAGACCTTCCCCGTCACCAAGGGGGCCCTCCTCAAGCGCCGGGTGGGAACCCTGCACGCGGTCAACCACGTCAGCTTCGAACTGCGCGCGGGCGAGACCCTGGGCCTGGTGGGGGAGTCCGGCAGCGGCAAGACCACCACGCTGCGCGAGGTGCTGCGGCTGCGCGCCCCCGAGGGCGGCCGCATCGAAGTGGCCGGCACCGACGTCGCCACGCTGCGGTCGGCGGCCCAGGTGCGCGAGCTGCGGCGCGACGTCCAGATCGTCCTCCAGGACCCGACGGACGCCCTGGACCCCCGCCTGACCGTCTTCGACCTGCTGGCCGAACCGCTCCAGGCCGCCGGTGCCGACCGGACGGCCATCCAGGCCCGGGTCACCCGTCTCCTGGACCTGGTGGGCCTGGACCGCACCCTGGGCGACCGCTTCCCCGCCGCCCTGTCCGGCGGCCAGCGCCAGCGCGTCGGCATCGCCCGCGCCCTGGCCCGCGAGCCGAAGATCCTGGCCCTGGACGAGCCGCTGTCCGCGCTGGACGTCTCCGTGCAGGCCGAGATCATCAACCTGCTCGCCCGGCTGAAGCGCGAACTGGGCCTGGCGTACCTGCTGGTGGCCCACGACCTGGCCGTGGTGCGCTACGTCTCCGACCGCATCGCGGTGATGTACCTCGGACACATCGTCGAGTCCGGTGCCACCGAGGAGATCTTCGCCCGGCCCCGGCACCCGTACACCCAGGCCCTGCTGTCGGCGATCCCGGTGCCCGACCCGGAGCGCGAGCGCCACCGCGAGCGCATCGTCCTCGCGGGCGAGCAGCCCAGTGCCACCCGGCTGCCGGAGGGCTGTGTGTTCGTCGACCGCTGCCCGCTGTACCGGGAGGCCGACGAGAGCGTACGGACCCGCTGCCGCACCGAGCGGCCGGCGACCGTCGGCGCCCCGGACGGCTCCGACCACCAGTACGCCTGCCACGCGGTCTGATACCCGCCCTGCCCCGCCCCGCCCCCTTCTCACCGATTCCCACCAAGGACATCCCATGCGCCGGAAGCTCGCCCTGCCCCTCGCGCTCGCCGCGGCCGTCGCGGTCGCCGCCACCGCGTGCTCCTCCTCGTCCCCCGCCAGCGGACCCTCCGGCGGATCCTCCGGGCCGAACGCCACGAACGCCACGAACGCCGCCAAGGCCGCGTCCTCGGTCACCGACTACAACCCCCAGCCGTACGAGAACATCAGGGACGGCGGCACCTACACCACCGCGGGCACCTTCGACGAGCAGGGCAACCCCTTCAACGTCAACGGCACCCTGAACGCCTCGCGGATCTGGGCCTGGTACAACGCCCGCGCCATCACCTACTCGCCAACCGGCGAGGTCCAGTACAACCCGGACTACTACAGCGACGTGAAGGTCTCCGTCGAGGGCGGCGACCAGAAGGTCGTCATCACCCTCAACCCCAAGGCCGTCTTCAACGACGGCACCCCCATCGACTGGCGGGCCATCGAGGCCACCTGGAAGGCCGACAACGGCTCGGACAAGGACTACGCGGCCTCCTCCACCGACGGCTACGACCGCATCACCTCCGTCACCCGGGGCGCCGACGACAAGCAGGCGGTCATCGCCTTCAAGGGCGTCAACGCCTCCTGGTCCGCGCTCTTCACCACCTTCCTGCACCCCCAGGCCGCCACCGTCGACAACTTCAACAAGGCGTACGTCAAGACGGCCCACCCCGAATGGGGCACCGGACCGTACACCGTGGGCACCTGGGACGACCACTCCGGCAACATCACCTTCGTGCGCAACCCCAACTGGTGGGGCCGGCCGGGCAAGCTCGACAAGCGCGTCTACGTCAACCTGGAGAGCGCCGCCTCGATCAACGCCTTCAAGAACGGCGAACTCGACTACGCCCCCGTCGGGACCGCGGAGAACCTCAAGCAGGTGAAGACGGTCAAGGACGCCGAGATCCGCAGCGGCGGCAGCCCCTTCGAGTACGCGCTGTACCTCAACGCCAAGTCCCCGTTCCTCGGCGACGTCCAGGTCCGCAAGGCGGTGCAGGAGAGCATCGACCGTCCGCAGATAACGAAGATCCGGTTCCAGGGCCTCGACTACACGGAGCCGCTGCCCGGCTCGGCGGTGCTCTACAGCTTCCAGCAGGGCTACCAGGACAACGTCGCCGCTGTCCTGAAGTACGACCCGCAGGAGGCGCGGAAGACCCTGGACGCGGCCGGCTGGAAGCCCGGAGCCGACGGCATCCGCGCCAAGGACGGCAAGCAACTCGAACTCGGCTACACCCTGCTCGGCGACGACCCCATCGAGAAGGCCACCGCCGGAGCGTTCACCGCGATGCTCAAGGCCGTCGGCGTGAAGGTGAACGTCAACAAGGTCTCCGAGAACGACTTCTCCAAGGTGCTCAGCGACCGCCGCTTCGACCTGTTCATCTCCGGCAACCGCTCGACGGACCCCTTCGGCGCGCGCTACCTGTGCGACTTCTACTGCTCGGACCGCGACTCCAACATCACCGGAACCGGCACCCCCGAGCTGGACAAGGAGATCCGCGCCACCGGCGAGATCGCCGACCTCGGCCAGCAGATCGCGGCCGTCAACAAGGTCGAGCAGAAGGCCCTCCAGCAGTACGCCTTCCTGCCGCTCTACAGCGGCCCCTCCACCTACGGCATCAGGAAGGGCCTCGCCAACGTCGGCGCCACCATCTTCTACAGCCCGCTGCCCGAGACCATCGGCTGGCAGAAGTAGCACCACTGCCCCGGCGATCTCGCGGGCCGAGCGGCTGCATGATCCTTGCTGTCGTGGGTATCGTTTGAGTCAGCAGTCGTGGATCCGAAGTACCGCAGCATCGGCAGTCGGAGGACCAGGGCGATCACCTCAACCCCAGGGGTACGCACCAGCGCGTATCCCGTCCCCGACCAGGGAGCAGCACATGGCCACCGGCATCGTGAAGTGGTTCAACGCCGAGAAGGGCTTCGGTTTCATCGAGCAGGACGGCGGCGGCCCGGACGTCTTCGCCCACTACTCCAACATCGACTCGCAGGGCTTCCGTGAGCTCCAGGAGGGCCAGAAGGTGACCTTCGACGTCACCCAGGGCCAGAAGGGCCCCCAGGCCGAGCACATCCGCCCCGCCTGACGTTCGCAGCGCGACGCCCCGTACCGGTCTGGTACGGGGCGTTCGTCATGCTCAGACCTGGTCGTGCCGGTTCATGGGCTGTCGGCAGGGACGTC
The DNA here is from genome assembly GCF_042732075.1 of Kitasatospora sp. NPDC059812. Taxonomy (NCBI): domain Bacteria; kingdom Bacillati; phylum Actinomycetota; class Actinomycetes; order Kitasatosporales; family Streptomycetaceae; genus Kitasatospora; species Kitasatospora sp. NPDC059812. The sequence continues at coordinate 16,514 of NZ_JBHWIO010000056.1, read as the reverse complement.
GACCGGGACGTCGACCGGGACGGGACGGGCGGTCATCCTCGGGCGCGCCAGGCAGACAGGCGGCGGAACCAGCGGCGGCGCAGGCCGGTGCGGGGAGGCGGCGGAAGTTCGGCCTCCATGGGGGAGGCGAAGGTGCGCAGCAGGACCTCGGGGGCTGAGCCTGGTCCACCCGGCGGCTCCGCGGGCGGCGGCGGCAGCAATGCGGGCAGGTAGGCAGAGGGAGGAGTCGGTGGGGGGTTCGGTGGGGGGTCCGGCAACGCGGGCGGCTGCTCGGGTCGTGGTGCGGGCTGCGGTGCGGGCTGCGGGTACCCGTGTGTGCCGAGGCGCACGGTCGTCGTGTCCCGAGGTGGCAGGGGCAGGACCGCCCCGGTCGGCATGCCGACTGGTCGGAGTCGTACGGTCGGCCCTCCTGGAGCGGGTCGCAGGATCGTCTCGGCCGTGGCGGGATTCGGCGGCGGTTCCAGGGCCCGGTCCGGTGAGTGCTGGTACGGGCGGTCGAGGTCGAGGACGAGCTGTGCGCGCCGCAGCGTGGCGCGGGAGATGGCGTCGGGTAGCCAGTCTCCGTGGGCGAGCTGCCGCTGTGCGGTGGTGATTCGGCGGTCGGAGAGCGATCTGAGCAGGCCCTCGGCTGTCGGTCGGTGGGCGGGGTCCTTGCTCAGGCAGGTACGGACCCAGCCGTTGAGGTCCGCGGGCAGCGAGGACAGCCGGGGCTCGCCGTGGAGCACGTTGTAGATCACGTTGACGAGGTTGTCCCCGTCGAAGGGCGACGATCCGGTCGCTGCGAAGGCCATCACGATTCCGAGGGCGAAGACGTCGGTCTCGGGCCGCACGGGCCGTCCCGTGACCTGTTCCGGGGCCAGGTAGCCCGGGGTTCCGATGATCACTCCGGTCGATGTCTGCCTGGTCGAGTCGGCCGTGATCGAGACCCCGAAGTCGATGAGTCGCGGGCCCTGCGCGGTGAGCAGGACGTTCGACGGTTTGAGATCCCGGTGCACCACGCCGGCCTCGTGCACGGAGTGCAGGGCCCTGAGGAGTCCGTACCACAGCGCGTACAGCGAGTCGGCCGGGAACGGGCCGAAGGCGTTGACGCTCTGCTGGAGGGAGAGCCCGGGGATGAAGGCCGTGGCCATCCAGACGCCGTTCTCGTCGGCCTCCGCGTCCAGGAGCGGCGCCGTGAAGTCTTCGGGGATCCGTGACACCACGGCGATCTCGCGCCGGAAGCGTTCTTGCGCCTCCGGCTCGCTCAGCAGTTCCGGGCGCAGGACTTTGACCGCCGCGGCCCGGCCCGTGGCCGAGCGCGCGAGGTACACGATCCCCATGCCGCCCGCACCGAGGCGGCCCAGCAGCCGGTAGGCACCCAGCTCCCGGCGGTCCCTGGAGGAGAGCGGCGCCAGCCCGTCGGGCATGCCGGTCCGGTCGTCGGGTTCAGCCATCGCTCCACTTCCCGAAACCGCGTCGGTCGGTGCTCCGGTGTCCCCGACCGAAGAGGATCTCCGACCTGAGCCGCCGGTCCGCCCGGCGGCGCCAGCGGGCCAGCAGCGCCTCGTTCGCACGGACCTCGGGGTGGTCGGGGCCGAGCGTCCGGCGCAGGTCCGGCAGCACCTCGTGGAAGATGCGGAGCGCGGTGCGGACGTCTCCGTCCGCACCGGTCCAGTGGGCGAGCCGGGCGCGGTTCACCAGGGCCACCTCGTCCTGCTCTCCCAGGATCCAGTCCAGGTCGTCGAGCAGCTGCCGGAAGAGGGCGATCGCCGTGCGCGGGTCGCCGGCCTCGCCGGTCCAGTGCGCGTGCTGGCTGCGTGCGAGGAGCGTCTCGCGGGCGTCCCGCCCGGCGACCCGGCTCAGGTCCGGCACCACCGCCGCGAACAGCCCGCGGGCGCCCTTGGGCGAACCCGACAGGCCGGTCCACTGGCCGAGCCGGGCCCGGCCGATCAGTGTGTGCAGGTCGTCGGCGCCGAGCAGCCAGTAGAGGTCGGGGACGAGGGAGTCGAGCAGGCGGACGGCCTGCCGGCTCTGGCCGGCCCGTCCCGTCCACTGGGCTTGGTTGATCCGCCCGACCAGCGTGTCGCGATCCTCCGCTCCGAAGACCCGGTGCAGGTCCGTCACCAGGAGGTCGGTGAGCCGAGCGGCGGAGCCGGTGTCGCCGGAGGCCCCTATCCAGTGGGCCAGCCGGCCCCGGCCCAGTAGTGTCTCGCGGTCGTCCGGGCCGAGGGCGCGGACCAGATCGGTGACCACCTCGCCGGTGAGGCGCGCCGCCTCCACCGGCTGCCCGGCCTCCCCGGTCCAGTGGGCGAGCTGGGCACGGCCGACGAGCGTCACCCGGTTGTCGACGCCGAGCACCCGGGTCAACGCGCCCACCGCCGCCGTGGACAGGTCCAGCGCCTCGCGGACCTGGCCGGCGGCGCCCAGCCACTGGGCGTACTCGATTCGCCCGGCCAGGGTGTCCGGATCGTCGGAGCCCAGGATCTGTGTCATCTCGTCGAGGACGTTGCCCAGCTCCGAGGCGGCGGACCGCGCGTGGCCGCCCTGGCCGAGTCGCCGCCCGGCCTGCACGAGGGATTGGAAGCGCTGCCTTTCGGTGACCGGCCCTTGGCCTTCCGTGACCGGTCCGCGGCGGCTGTCGGCGGCTTCGCCCGGGCCCACCCGAGCGGGGCGTCTGGTCCGCGGGCGGCTGAGGATCAGATTGGCGGCGGTGTCGGTGCCGCACTGCTCCGGTTCCGGCCACCCCCGCGAGCGCAGCGCGAGTCTCAGGTGGGGAAAGAGCGCGCCCAGCGACACTCCCTCGGGACCGGCGTCGTCGACCCCGTTGCGCAGCGCGCGCAGCAACTCGCCGGTGAAGGCGGTGTGCCGTTTGCCCTCCTCGAAGCGGGAGGGCGAGTTGGGCGGCGACGAGACCAGCGTGTACGCGCCGGCGATCTCCAACTGTTCGGCCACCGGCGGGGTGCCCCCGGACAGCCCGCCCGCGACCGCGCGGCCGGAGAAGCAGCAGTCGAGGATGAGTACCCGCACGCGTGCCGGACTGGCCTGGAAGGCTTCCCGGATGACATCGAGCGGGCAGGCCGTCAGGGACGGCATGCTCTGGTCGGTCTCGGTGAGTGCGAGGTAGAGCTCCCCCTTCTTGGACCCGATCAGGCCGTGGCCGGAGTAGTAGACCAGGAGCACGTCCTCGGCGGCTGCCGCCGCGTTCAGCAGCGGCAGCCCGAGGTCCCTCGGCTGTCGCGGGTCCAGCACGGTGATGCTGCGCTCGGGTGCGAACGCGCCCGGTTGTCCTTCGACCAGGACATCTCGGAAGTCCAGCACGTTGTTCGTGATCGACGGTACGTCTGCAGGCCCGCCCTGGTGCGAGTAGTGCGCGGTGCCGATCAGCACGGCCCACGAGCGAGAGGCGTCGGGAAGCCGGAACACGGTCAGTCCGAAACGTCGTCGGTCCGCCGGCCGGAGTGCAGGGCGGCCTTGAGCACCGACTCCACATCGGCACGCGCGACATGCTCGGCCGTCACCTCGGTGCGGGTACCGTCCGGCTTCACGGTCTTGAGCTTGATGCTGCTGGTGCGGGGCTGGCTCAGGTACACCTTGAGCGAGGCGGCGAGAGTGGTGAGCGTGCCGCCCGCCCCCAACGCCACGACGAGGGTGTCGGACCAGGACCCGAGCTCGCCCGGACCGGGCGTCGCCGCCGCGACGCGAACCCGCCCGCGGAACGCCGGCTCGTCGGCCAGCCAGTCGCGCAGGTCGAGGACAGCATCGGGCCCGCCTGCTTCCACCGCAAACCAGGATTCCACCACAGCGATTCCCCCTAGGATCGAACCGACGCGAGTGCTCCGCATCCTTATAGGACGGCAGCAGGGCGCGCCCTGTTCCCCTTGCGACCAAAACGTTATGACTGACCGTCAGAAGATCGCCATGGGATCGGTACAGCAGGCGACGGCGGCGGGCATCGAGCTTGGGCAGCAGGCGGGCGGGAAGACCTCCCAGCCCGCGTACGACATCACCCGTCGAAACCGTCCACACCTGCTACGTGCTGGCGGGCAGCACACCAGTGCTCGTGCACAACGGCAGTTGCCCCATCGGATTCACGGGGCTGGGCGGAGGCGGGTTCCAGCCGCCGGCCGGCCTCCGCGTGTTCCGTCGTCCTGCACCGCATGGCCGACCTCGCGATCACGCGCGCCGCCGCAGCCCGGGGCCGGCCAGGGGTGTGGCCGGCCCCGGGGCGCTCAGTGGCAGACGAGCTTGTTGCGTGCGAGCTCCTGGACGGTGCCGGGGGAGACCGGCGTGTCGCAGGAGACGGTGCCCTCGATCTCGGCGTCGAAGGTGCTGTAGGTGGGGTGGGAGCCGAAGGCGTAGGCCCAGTAGCCGTCGCCGGGGTCGCTGCTCGGGGGGTAGCGGGGGAGGCAGACGTACGCGTCGGCCTTGCCCTGGACGCGGTTTGTGCCCTTGAACACCGCGTAGTCGCCGGGGCGGGAGAAGTTCAGCGTGACCTTCTGGGACCACGTGCTGGTGCTGGACTTGGTGTTCTGGACGGAGAACCCGACCTTGATGGAGACCTTGGCGAAGAACGCGCCCACCTCCGAGTTGATCTCGGTCGAGGCGTTGAACGTGGTGCTGACGTTCTGGACCTCGGTCACGGTGGTCTCGATGGAGCCGGTGGTGCCGGGGGCGATGGTGATGCCCTTCCAGTGCGTGAGCACCGGGTCGACGACGGCGGTCGAGACCTCGTACAGCCCGTACCGGTCCACGCGGGGGTCGCACGGGCCGCCCGGTTCGGCCGCGTGGGCCGTGCCGGCGCCGAAGGCCGAAGCCGCCACGGTCAGGACGGCGAGCGCGGCGGGTAAGGACAGCCGCCGCAGGAAGGTGTTCGCCAAGAGGACTCCTCGGGGAGGGGAGGCGCCAGGCGGTCACACCGCCGACACCTGGCATGCATTTGTCAGATCATGCCCCGATCGCCTCCACCGCACACTCACAACTCCCCCGTACAAAAAGAAGGTTGGCCGTGCACGCAGCCTGTGGCGTCGCCGTTCGTGCGGGCGGTGGGGCGAGCCGCGCGCAGGGCGGTGCGGGCCAGGTCGACGCCGCTGGTCGTGGGCGTGTCATCAGGCAGCCTTTCCGAACCGGTCGCACCAGGTGTTGAGGAGCTCCCCGTCCTCGCCGGTCAGCGCGGCTACCGGCCGGGCGGGACGGGCGTGCTCGCGCACTCGCCGCTACACCTCGTCGGCCCCGGTGTCAGCCGGCGAGGCCCTGACCTGCACACCTCCGGTTGTCCCACTCCGTGTCAGGCGATCCCAGTCTCAGAGTCGTGACGGCTCCTCATGGGTCGGCGTTCAGCCGGCAGTGCTCGGCCGAACCGTGCGGATCAGAGTCTCGGCGGCGGACTTGTCCCCGGCCATTCGGCCTGCTTGGGCTACGCCTGCTCGTAGGCCTCGGAAAGAATGCCCGTCAAGGCGTGGGCGATTTCCGCACGCAGTTCCTCATGCTGCGGACCCAAACGGTGTTTCGGGGCAGTCCGCTCATCTCCGTAACACCACACCGGGCTGTGAAGAAGGCGCGGCGGCTCCCACTCGTAGCGCGGGTGAATGTGACCGTGGAGGTGCTCCCACGAGTTCCCGAGCACCTCGTAGTTCAGCCGACGGAAGGCCTGGTCCCGCCTGCCACACGAAGCCTCGACAGCCTCCCCCAGGAGAGAGAGGTCGAGCAGGAAGCGGGACCGCTCGTCCCGGGGCAGATCCGTCAGGTGGTTCGCAGCACCCGCGTACAGCAGCAGGCAGTACCCGGGAAGGTGCTGCGTGTCGCCGATCACAGCCCAGCCGGTCCGCATCCGGGCCAGCACCGTGGGGTTCTCAGCACGCTCGGCCGCAGCGATCCGATCTTCTTTCCAATCTTTCATGTCCCATAGATACCAGGTCACTTGGCTGCTCGGCGGAGCGTAGAGGCGCCGAGCGGCGGGCGGCAGGACGACTGATATTCCATCACTTCGAGACGTGCCGCCGCGGCGCCCGAGATGCGCACCGGACAGCGCGTCCGGCCTGCGTCCCGTGCGCGCTGGCGAGAGGGAAACCGCGAGCGTGGGCGGAGCGCCGCTGTCTACTTGTCACTTCGTCGCAGCCTCGGGCAGGCGGGCCCGATACTGTCGTTCAGGGGGTCGCTTGAATCGCGAGGCCCCGGAATCGGGAAGTGTTCTTCGCGTGCAGGCGAAATTCAAAGCCTTGGCCGTCGCGACGGCTTCGGTGGCCGCGCTCGGGGTGGGGCATGGGGACGGCGCACGCTTCCACAGCGCCGTCCGCAGCAGTCGATCCGATCGGCTTCCACGCCGGCACCACCACTCCGGTCACCGCCGCCGCACCCGCGGGCAGCAGCCGCTCCGGCGCCGCCGGCGATCCACAGATCCCGAACACCGCCCGGACGGGCTCCTCCCGCTGCTCGGCCCAGCCGTCCGCGCCCAGCCCGCGCAGCGCCTTCAGCGGATCGGCCATCGCAGCGGGGGACAGCGCCTCACCGAACACCCCGTGGTGGCCGCCGAGGATCTGCGCGAGCTGGTGCGCCACGGACTTCCACGGCCGCTCGACTGACGGCCACCCCAGCCCGGTGAGGATCTGCGGCAACGCCCAGTGGCTCGCCACCTGGTGGGGGATCCACTCGTCGTGCATCCAGCCCGGCGGCGCCGGATACCACGGATCGGCCAGTAGGTCCGCTCCGCCCATGCGGAGGTGGACCGGCGGGGCGGCCGGCGACTCCGGCTCGTTCTCAATCGGATGACATGGCTCCGGACTCTCGGTTGCGTGACAGATCCTCTCGGTCGCAGCGCTTCCTCAGGGCCCGGTCGAGAGGCGCTCGCAGGGCGGGCGAGGTCAGTTCCAGGTCACGGTTGTCTCGGCCGTCGAGCATGTGGTCGAGCCAGCGCTCGTACCAGGCCAGGAAGTCGGTGGCCGATGAGACGTTGGGGCCCCAGAAGCCGTCGGCGTTTCCGGTGACGACGCGGCCGGCCAGGGGACCGGTGATACCGAGAAGCACCAGGTCGGTGCACCCTGCCTCGATGATGTGCAGGAAAAGGTCACTTCGGTGAGACGGACCGTCGGCGAACGTGAACCCCCGAGGGCGGCCGGGTTCACCTTGCGGGTCCATCGTGAACAGCCGACATGACGGCAACGGCAGCAGGCCGCAGAAAGGCGATGCTCCGCCCCCGCCCAGTGTGGTCAGGAAGCCTCGGTAGGGATCAGGCAGTTCGATGTGGTGATCGGCCTCGAACTCGTCGACCTTCGCGTCCGGCAACGGGGGTTCGAGGCGGAACCCGTGCTTCTCTTCACCGAAGGAATGGCTTCGCAGCGCGGCATAGGGCACCTTGGCCAGCTTGCGTCGGATGCGGGCGATCCGGGAGTCCATGCGAACTCTTCTCTCTGTCCTCCCGCAAACTACCTGCTCACCGGCAGAGATGTCACCAGTGTGATCGGCTGCCCGTAAGCCAGTTGTGCCCGGCATCATGCGCTGGGACCCTCCCCAAGTGACCAACACGAGCACGGAACTGCGACCCGAGGCCGGATGGGACGGCCCCTACTACCGCGTCCGAACCGATGGCTTCGAGGCTTCCTTCCTCCCGAACCCCGATGAGGCACTCGACGAGGTCTGCAACGTCGATACCGAGGTCCGCCTCCCCGACGGCTCACGCTGGAGCGCAACGATCTTCACCGTCGCCGAGGTCAGCCGGTTGATGAAGAGATGGGAGGAGACAGGAGAAGCGGCAGGTGGACGGAGCTTCTGGTGCTCGGACGGGCTGATCGTTCGAGATCCCGGCATCCGGGAGATGGTGACCGTGATCACCGAGCTGCTTGCTTCGGGAGAGTTCGAAGGGGCCTTCCATCACCTGGATGACTCGGTGTGAGCTCTTGTCCAGTCTCATTAGATCTTGCAGGGGCGGGGCCGTTGACCTGCGGGGTGACAGGCTGACCGGCGACTTCCTGATGGAGTAACAAGGTGTTGTGGAAGACCCGAAGGTGGTGCTGATGACGTGTCTCGTCGATCACGGCAGAGGTGATGCCGCTTGAGTAGGGCGTTGTCAGGATGGCGAGACGCTTGACGCCCGGTCTCGCACTGAAGATGGCAGTTTCCTGATCAGAGCCCGCAGCAGCGGAGGTGCTCAGGAAGGATGTCGCCGCTGACGCCACTGAAGCTGCCGACGGGCAGTCGACCAAACGATCTCGAACTCATCGGCCAACAACCACTGCGGGTCGTGCCCCTCCCACTGGGAGATGGGCAGTTCCGCAGTCAGACCGTAAACACTCTCGTATTCAGCCAGCTGACCGGCACTTTGGGCTTCTTGCCACTCGGCCAGCGACGCGGCGGCCAGCACCTTGCTTCCGGGCTCCTGTAACTCGACTTGCCGGATCACGTGCCCATCGGTGTCCAGCTCGAAGTAGAAGCAGACGGCCTCCTCACCCCAGAAGCAGCGAACCCAGCGCGTCACTGGTTCACCGTGCCGAAGGGCTCGTCGTGCCATCGCCAGCCGGCGGTGCCGTCGTCGTGGATGTGCAGCATGAACTCAGCGACGGGACTTCCGTCGGGAAACGTCATGGTGAGCGCACCGCGGATCCGGAAGTAGCACTCGTCGAGCTGCTCCCAGTCCTCTTCGTCGATGGCCCGCTCCCACTCCGCGAAGAGTGGACGGAACTCTTCAAAGCCGGAAAGTGTCTCGACGTCGGCGTGCATCCAGGGTCAATCGGCGCCGGTCACCGCCAGCTGGGCAACCTCAAGGTCGCCGCGGTGGAGCCGCCAGACCCTGCCGGTGGCCAGATTCGGGTTGCTCATGTCCCCATGATGGCGATCACCGCTGACATTGACGCTGATACTCATCTGCTGTTCGGCGCTCTCGTCGAGTGCCATCGCCATGGTGGCGCCAGCATCCGCTCCGCCCGCGCGGGGGTGGCTCGCTCGGTTGGGTCGCCCGCCGGTTGAGCAGTCGCAGCCCGTCACGCGCCCGTGGGTCAGCCTTTGTCGGGGCGGGTCGATGTGGGCCGACGGTTCAGCTCGACGCGAGTGTGCGCTGGTGGTCCCCGGTCAGCGGCGGCCGGTGGCCAGGATGACGAGGAACTGGCCGCCGCCCGCCTCGATGTCGGCGGTCACCGGCAGCCCCGGTGCCAGTCGGGAGAACCGGTCCACCAGCCAATCCGCCGCTTCCTGGGCGTCCTGCCTGGTCGGACAACGGCCCACCATCTCGCGGCCGCCCTTGCGCTCCAGCCTCGCGGCAACGGTGATCAGCGGCGCGGGTTCGGCCACGTACAGGCGGTCCGGCCAGGCGATGACCACCTTGACCGCACCCTTGCGAGTGTTGCACGCGCGGTGCGCGAGCCGCTCGGCGACCTTGGCCTTCCGGTCGGCGGTCCGGCTGTCAACGCTGGGCCCCCTGGGATCGTTCACCGACTTGTCGGGGTCGACCGGTTCGTCGCACACCCAGCATCGCCAGCCGTCGCGCTTGGCCACATCATCGAGGAGACTCACCCGGACAAACTAGCCTGCCCGGCCGCCACCCCGCGCACAGGGCCCCTGCAACCGGGTGAGCGGTGGTCCACGTTGTTCCTGAACAACGTGAGAATGATCGGGAATCTGCGGCCACCCGACTTTGCCGGCCTCTGGATGAAGGTCACCGTGGTGACCGTGCCCCGGAGGCCCACCTGTCTCATGCGTTCCAGGAGTTCCGTTCGCTGAACGCTTCCGCGAACTTGTCGTTTCTGGTTTTACCGGGCAGTAGTGACGTCACTTGTCGACGGGTTTGGGAGGCACCCAAAACCATGGTCAGGTGATGTTGATGAGTTTGGGTTCTGGCGCGAATTGTGTGGTCGGTGGTGGAGAGTAGCGGATTTGCTTTTCCTCGGCGACCGGGGGTGGGTCGCTGGTCGGGAGGATCGCTCAGGTTGGCCGAACGTGGAGCGCCATAGGATTAGTGGGTGAACGATGACTATCCGTTCGAGAACGGTCGCAACCTCTCGTGGGCACTGGAAGGATTTGGTCCCGCCGGGTGGCCCTGCTCGTCCGTCACCCTGACCCGAGAGCAGTTCCTAAAGGTCAGGGGCCTGTTCGAGATCGGTGATGACGAGTGGATGACGACGGGCGACTATCCGGTTCCTGTCGAGGTTCAGGGCTCACTACAGGCAGTCGTCGAGACCGCTCTGTTCGAGGAAGGAGTGGACTACTTCCTCGGGGCTTATCAGGATCTCCCCTCCGGGCCCTGGCCTCCCGCTGGATGACCGGGCCGTTCGCGGGGCGGACCCCTCCGCCGTAGCGTCTGCACAATCCGTGACGGCGTCACAACTTGTGATTTATCGTCCGGCTTCGAACAGGCGGATCTGGCGATCACTCGTCCGGGTGTTTGGGGACGGCAGTACGGCCTTCGCGTGATCCTGAACTCAACCAAGAGGGACAGGAATTGACGCGAAGGCTGCGATGGTGAGTCTGGTGGAACAGGGTGGGCGGTGCGAGCGGTTCGCGGAACTGTCACGCTTCCGGGGGGTCTTCTGCGACTGCCTGACCGTTCGGCGCGACGGGCTGTTCGAGCTCGCGGACGCGGTGCTGTGTACCGACGGGCCGGTGAAGACTCTGGTGGACCTGGCGCTGGCGCCCGAGCATCGCCGACGGCTGCAGTGTCCTGGTGTTCTGTGGCAGCAAGCGCTCCGTGCGCACCACCACCCTCGCCCTGGCCCACTGCCGCGGCGTCGACACCACTGGCGCGGACCCGGACGACAGCGACTTGGTGGAGCGTCTGTGGACCAAGGCCGGTGTCCGCCTCCACTGCCGTGACTGGCCCCACAAGCGTGACGCCGAACAGGCCTTCGGCACCCGCGAGGCGGACGTCCTCATCACCACCCTCGCCACCCGCCTGGAGGATTGGCAGCCGGCCGCGTCTGCGGGCTTTGACCGCCGTCCCCGGCCCCGTCCCGGACTCTTCCGGGACGGGGCCAGCCGATTTCGTGGGTCCGCACCATCTGGTAACACACTGTCCAGGACGGGTGAGTTGGAACAAGTCAATTCCCTTCCCGTATGCGCCAGTACCTCATTCGTGGGGCGCCGGTCTACGGGAAGTGGGTCCTCACCAGAAGATCTGTGCCGGTGTGGCGAGGGGATGGGCACAGGTCTGGCGGCGCGGACTCGAAAGGCGGCTGGGCCTGGTCGCGGCTGCGGGCCTGCCCGCCTGGGGACGGCCCGCTGACGGGACGACAGCGGCTGTGGGACGGTGGAGGCGTGGCGTGAGTGGTTCAGGTGGCTTGGTCCAGAACTCAACGCCATGCTGCCTCGCGAGGAGACGGCCGCGGTGGAGAGGTTGAACGGGCAGCGAATCTCCGACTCGTAGAGGTCCAGGGTGGGGGCCGCCAGCATTGCTGACGAACCTTGGCGAACGGCATCACCTCAACCCGACTGGATTGGAAAACTCCCGAACCATGCCTCAGCTGCACCGCTTCGACAACGACAGCAAGATCGGCGACATCTCCAACGAACAGCTCCAGTTCCTCAACGACCACCTCGCGAATGACAGGGACACGGAGTTTTATGTCGACTACGACATCCTCAGATCCCTCGCCGCGTGCGGGGCCGACCCGATGCTCATCGGCATGCTGGAGAATTCCCTTGGTCACCAGTACTGGATGAAGTTCACCTGGAGCACCGACGGCACCCACCAGCCGTGGATCCAGGTGGTGCCTGCCCGGCCCGGCCGCAGGGGCGGCCGGGCCTGACGCGGGTCCGCGACCAGTCAGCGGCGCGTGCTTCGAGGTAGGCGGTCCAGTCGCTGGCTGCGCGGCGCCGCCACTTCTTGGTGGTGCCGACAAGAAGGCCGAGCAGCGGCGCGAGCTCACACCGCAGCCCGGACGGTAGCGGCAGGCTCACCCCGACCGGGCGCAGTCGGCCGTTGGCGTCGGGCCAGGCGAGGACGGTGGCCTGCCGACCGGGGTCGGCGGCCGCGGTGATGCAGGTGATCACGGCCTCGGTGGCGTGCCGGCGGCGCCACTTCGTCCAGCCGGAGCCGTACCGCGGAAGATTAACGCCCCCAACGGGCTCGGCGACGACGCTTTGTGCACAGTGGGTCACCGGCCATATAGCTGCCGCCGTGATCGGGCCGGTCGTTCCTTTTCCGGTGCGTGGTCGGCCGGTCCTGTGCGGGCCCGTGCGGGCTGTGGTGTCGGGTGGGGGCGGGTGTCAGTCGAGGGTGAGGCGTTTGTTGAGGGCCTCGCCCGACGGCAGGGGGTCGATGAAGTTGTGCAGGAACGTGAGCATCGCGTCGGTGTCCAGGTCCTGGCAGGCGGTGTCCATCGCGGTGTAGAGGGATTCCTCGATCCCGGCGACGGCGGTGGCCAGGCGTTCGCCTTCGGGGGTGAGGCTGAGCTGGAGGTAGCGGCGGTCCGCGGTGTCGGTGCGGCGTTCGACCAGTCCGGCCGCGACGACGCGTTCGACGAGCCGGCTGGGGTTGGTGCCGCTTTCGCACACCAGGAGTTGCCCGAGCCCGTTGAGGCTCAAGGTGCCGTGCTGCTGGAGCAGGCGCAGCACCTCGGCCTGTGACGGGGTGATGCCGTGCGGTTTGAGGGCCTGGATCAGCAGTCGGTTGCCTTCGCGCTGGGCCGCCAGGATCGCGAACCGCAGGTGTTCGGCCTTACGCATCGGCGTCCTGCCGGGTGGTCGGCAGGGTGGCGAGGAAGCCGTTGACCGCGGCGGCGTAGGTGACCGGGTGGGAGAAGCGGAACATGTGGCCGGTGCGCGGCAGCACGACCTCCCGGGCGTCGGGGATGCCCGCGAGCATGACCTTGGAGGCGTTCTCGCCGATCAGCACGTCGTGGGAGGGGGTCAGGATCAGGGTCGGGACCTGGACCCGGTCCAGCGCGTCGGTGTAGTCGGCGGTGAGGACGGCCCGCAGGCGGGCGCCGAAGGAGGTGGCGGGGGTGTTGGCGAGGAACAGTTCGCGGCTGCGCGCTTGGCTCCAGGGCGTCTGGCCCTCGCCGTCGTACGGGGAGGTGAGGCGGTGGGCGTGGGCGCGCAGCGTCAGCTGCCGGTAGAGCGGCCCGCGGGCCCTGCCGATCGCCTGCATCAGGGCCTTCCACGGCTTCGAGTCGACCGGGTTGGCCGCGAAGCCGCCGGACATGACGAGGGCGCGCAGGCCCGGCGGGCGGCGGGTCGCCAGTGCGAGGGCGATGTTCGCGCCGAAGGAGTCGCCGACCAGCACGTAGTCGTCGAGGTCCGCGATCGCGCTCTCGAGGTGGTCGGCGTAGTGCTCGATGTCGTCGACGCCCTCGGGTAGGCGCAGCGTCCGTTTGGGCGCCTCGCTGTAGGGGGCCAGTTGTTCGGCGCTCCACGGGGCGCCGGAGAGGCAGGGGATGAAGACGAGGGTCGGATTCTTCGCTGAAGTGCTCATATCGGACACGTTACACGACACATGTGTCGTGACATATGTGGTCCAGGTCATATTCCTGGTCTGTTCTCCCTGGACTCGCCCGGCCTGGGGCACGGTGCAGGCCGCCCCAACGCGCAGAAGGCGGTCGCCAGGCCGCGGGCCGCCTCGAAGGCATCGGTCCAGCGTCCTTCGGTGCCGTCGCCGTGATCGTGGCCACGGCCCCGGTCGGCTGCTCGCGCGGCACCACCCGCTCGATGGGGTCTCGGGCGTCCGGCACCGGGGACCACCGCGCCCGACCCGCCGGCCACATCGTCCGGTCGACCACCGGGGGGCAGGGGGGTAGCCGGGAACGCTGTCGGAGGCGTTGAGCGTGCTGGCCGCGGCCGGGGGCGCCGGGATCGTCCAGGCTGCCGGAACGGGCGTGTGGGCGGCCATCCGGGAACGGGTCGCCCGCCTGCTAGGCCGCGGGCGGACCGAGGACGAAGGCCTCGCCCAGGCACGCCTCGACCGGACCAGTCAGGAACTGGAAGCCGCAGCCCCGCAGGAACGGGCAGCCCTTGCACAGCGACAGGAACACACCTGGCAGACCCGGCTGGCCGACTTCCTGGAAGGACTGGAACCGGCCGAACAGGCCCAGGCCGCCGAGCAACTGCGCGCCCTGCTGGTCCCCGCCCCCGCCGGCTCCGCTGCCCAGAGCCGGGCCGACAACAGTGGAGCTGTTCCAGCGCCTTGGCCGCTGGCTGGTCGATCTGGGCCGGTGTCGTCCCGTCCGCGTCCCGGCATGCCAGGGTGCGGTGGAAGCGGTCCGTGTGTCCGGATGGAGTTCCAGATGCTCGCCGGTCAGGCGTAGTGTGACGCGCCCGGCTGCGACGTCCCGGCTGACCACCACCGTGTCGGGTTCCTCGCCGAAGCCGGTCACGGTCACCGTGACGCGCCGCCAGCCGCCAGCCGCCAGCCGCCGGCCGTCGGTGTTCGGCCTCGGGCTCTCCGGACGGTTCGTCGGGGTGGTCTCGCCGTCCACCGAGATCTGGCCGCCGCCACAGGCCGGCCCCTTCTACGCCGCCCTGGAACGCGTTGGCCTTTACCACCTCACCGACGGCGACCGTCAGAGCGTCCGCGGCCTCACCCGCCGCCGCCTCGGGCCCGCCGCGTTGTGCCAGGTCATGGGCTGGTTGGAGCGCCCCTGGCTTTGTCCACGAGTCGTCGAGTCGTGGCGCCGGTTGTTCACGGGGGTGGGGGGCGTCCCGGACCGCGGTCGGGCTGACCCGGGGTCCAGGGTGGGGTGTTCCCGGTGGGTGTGTCCCGGTGTCGTGGCCGGCACGTGGGTGGCTGGTCTGCCCTGCGGGCGGGGGTGGGTCGGCGGGTTGTCAGCGCAGCTGGCTGAACCAGTGCACGATGGCCGTCGTGCCGGCGATGTTGGAGCCGAGGTGTCTGGAGCCCGCGAAGTCGGGGGTGCCGAGGTCGATGACCGTCGTGTTCACGCCGTGCGATCGCAGGGTGGCCTCGCAGTGGTCGGTGTTGGTGTTGGCCGCCTGTTCGTCCGCGTCGGCCGTGTACAGGCGGACCGGGACGTGTGGTGCCCAGTCGCAGGTGCTGTCGGCCACCCGAAGTGCTTTGGCCAGCGGGCCGGTCGGGTGGCGCAGCATGTCGAAGCCGTGTGGGGTGAGCAGTGCGTCGATGGTGTCGGGTGTGCCGGCGAAGAGTTGCGGGCCGGTGTGCGAACCGTCGAACAGTGTCTCGACCGTGCTGTCGTACGGGGCTTGGAAGACCTCGTCGGGGGAGTCGTAGAGGTGGTGCAGCCGGTTCCAGGCGACAAGGAGGTATGCCGTGTACAGCACGCTTGATTTCGGGTCGAGAGTGCCGTCGAGCAGTGCCGGCAGTTCGGCGTGCTGGAAGTCGTAGGCGCCGCTGACCGGTGCGACGGCTTGGAGTCGGAACCACGGGTCGTCGCCGGCCTGGAGTGCCCGTGCGAGTCCCATCGCCGCAGAGGCGCCCTGGGAGAACCCGGTGACCAGCACGTCGTGTCCCAGTGCCCGGCCCGTACGCGGGACAAAGGCGCGGGCTGCCCGGAGCATGTCCAGGGAGGCGGTGGTCTCCGACGGCACGTCCATCCAGGGGTGGAGTCCCGGGCCGGCGCCCAGGCCGATGTAGTCCGGGGCGACGGCGGCGAACCCGGCGGACGCGTACGTGATGGCGGGTGAGGACACGAATCCGGCCTTGACCATGGAGGACGGGGCATCGGAGCGGTGACTGGCCGTGCCGTGGGTGAATGACACCGTCCGCAGCTCGCGTTCGCCGCCGCGGGGCAGTACCAGCAGTCCGCTGGCGGTGATCGGCCGGCCGCCGGGGTCCACGGTGCGGTACACCAGCCGGTAGGCGTCCACTCCGAACCGGACCGTACCCGTGTCATACCCGGCGGCGGCCAGTGCCGCGGCGGCGTCCTCCTTCGCGGCCAGGGTGGTCGTCTGCTGGACGGAGACCAGCCGTCCGCGATCGCTTCGGTGCACCGTGTCCGCCGAGGCGGCTCCCGCAGTCGCAGTCGCAGTCGCGGTGGCCAGGACGGCCAGGACTGTCCCGACGTTCAGCCGGCGAAGCACGGGCCGTAGCGTGCCTGCTAAGTGGGTGGATTTCATGTCGCCGACGCTACGTACGTCGCCCTCGTGCCACAGTCCGGCCAGCGGGCGTATCCGTCCTGGGGCTAGCCCTACCGCGGCACCGTGCGCGAGCCGGGGGGAACTGGCGAGGGCCGGCTGACCACCAGGGCTCCAACTCGACGTCCCTGCGCCCTCCTTAGGTTCTGGGCCGTCGCTCGGGACGCCTGTCGGTGGCAGGGGTGATCGCTATGCGGCCGTAACCGACTCGAAGCCCTCGGCCGTAACCGACTCGAGCGACTCCGGTACTGAACCGACACCCTCGACGGATTCATAACCGGCACCGGCCTGACCCTCGACACCCCGACATCACCCCGACATCACCCTGACGGGCCGAAGTCGGTAGAGATCAAGCCAGGAGGGTGGTGGCCAGGGTCCGGGACCGCAGGCCGCCCCCCGCGGGGGGGGGGGGGGGGCCCGCGCCGGGGGGGGGGCGGGGGGGGGGGGGGTTTAAAAAAAACGACACCCCCAAACAGACACACAAATCGGATTGTCGGGGGTGGGTGTGTGAG